>JBPEWW010000151.1:0-3647 GCA_052032275.1 Alteromonas sp.
GGTCCCGGTAACACACTGATGGACGCCTGGTGTGTGCAGCACACCGGCAAGGCCTTTGATGACAATGGTCAGTGGGCAAAGTCGGGGCGTGTAAATAACCGCTTGTTAGGCCGGCTACTCAAAGATCCGTATTTCACACAAACGGCCCCCAAGTCAACCGGCCGTGAGCATTTCAACCTTAACTGGCTCAACCATCTGCTTGCCCCGCTCAATCTGGCACCGGAAGATGTCCAGGCCACGTTGCTGGCCCTCACTGCCCACACGCTAAGCGACGCCATCTCGCAGTACAGCCAGACGACGGACGTGCTGGTGTGCGGCGGCGGTGCGTTCAACAGCGTGCTTATGCAGGCGTTGCGGGAACGGCTTCCCGACCACCAGCTTGACACCAGCGATCAGGCAGGCATACATCCCCAGCGTGTGGAAGGGGCGGCCTTTGCCTGGCTGGCGTATGCATTTCTAAACCGGATCCCCGGTAATATACCGTCGGTCACCGGGGCGTCCCGCGCCGCCGTACTGGGCACCTATTGCCCCGCCTGAGCCCACGCCGCGCCCGCCGTATCACCGTCAGATGAATAATTTATAATATTTCAGAATCAATCTTTGTTATTACACGCACAGTATTAATCGGTTAAATGTATTAATACTGACGAGTACAATTTGCTGCCGGGACGTTCCTTGGCCCCTCGTCGGTAACGCAACGATTAGGAGAAAGCATGTCCGACTCACCTTTATTTACACCCGTACAATGGGCGGGTTTCACGCTCACCAACCGCATGGTTCTGGCCCCCATGACCCGTGGTCGCGCCGGCGCGGACCGCATCCCCAATAAAATCATGGGCGATTACTACGTCAAACGCGCTAACGCCGGCCTGATTATCTCTGAGGCCACGTCAATTTCCGAGGAAGGTCTGGGCTGGGTGGACTCACCGGGGATCTACACCGATGCCATGGTGGAAGGCTGGCGTTCGGTGACCTCCCGGGTCCACGAAGCGAACAGCCGCATGGTCCTGCAGCTGTGGCACTGTGGCCGGGCATCGCACAGCGACTTCCATGATGGGGAATTGCCACTGTCGGCCTCTGCCGTCAAGCTGGAGGGCGATGAAATTCACACACCGCAGGGTAAAAAGGCCTATGAAGTTCCTCAGCCGATGACCCTTGCGGACATTCAGCGCACAGTCGCGGACTTCAGACAGGCAGCCATCAACGCCAAGGCAGCCGGCTTCGATGGTATTGAGGTGCACGCAGCTAACGGGTACCTGATTAACCAGTTTCTTGACGGGCGCAGTAACCAGCGCGAAGATGAGTATGGCGGCAGTATTGAAAACCGTTATCGCTTTCTGGGCGAAGTCATGGATGCCGTACTGGAAGTATGGCCGGCCGCTCAGGTGGGCGTGCGGTTGTCACCCAACGGGGTATTTAATGACATGGGATGTGACGATTACCGTGAACTGTACAGCTATGTCGCACAACAGTTAAACCGGTTACAGATTGGTTATCTGCATGTCATGGATGGCCTTGCCTTTGGCTTCCATGAGCGCGGCGAGCCCATGACACTGGCGGAATTCCGGGCGTTATACGATGGCATCCTGATGGGGAACTGTGGTTACAATAAAGCCCAGGCGGAAACCCGGATTGCAGACGGCGACGGCGATTTGATTGCATTTGGTCGTCCGTGGATCACCAACCCGGACCTGCCCTACCGCTATAAGCACAACGCCCCGTTAAATGACTTTGAAGATCCGTCACAATGGTATGGGGGTGGTGAAGAAGGCTACAGCGATTACGATACTTATCGTGAAGAAAGCGGTAAGCAGGAGCTGGAAAAGATCAGCGAAGCTTAATACCGCACGCCGGACAGCTTTTCGAAGCACGCCATCCAGCCCTGTTGATGCTGATTCCGTTCCTGCTCATTGGCAAAGCCGGAATGGATCAGCGTTAACGCGGTGGCGGCGTCATCGACGGCTTCCAGTTCCACTTCTACCGTGGTGATGATCGACTCTTCGCGGGCATCCTCCCACGCCCACGACATCACAATCTTCTCATTACGCCGGATATAGCTGTAAATCCCGGTAAGCGTATACTTATCCCCGTCTGGCTCCTGCATGGTGATCCGGTAACGTCCCCCTTCCGTGAAGTTAGCCATGATCTGCGCTACCTGGGCACGGCCGGGTGCGAACCACTGGATCAGCAGTTCGGGCCGGTGAAACGCGTCAAACAGGTGGGTAACCGACGTATGAAACGTCGCATTAAGAGTAAGATGATACATGCCGATACCTGCAAACTAATCCTTTAAAGAAGTGTACTAGGTATCGGCTACCAGCGCTATTCCTGCAACAGTTCCGCGGTTTTCGGTACGTTGCTGAAGTGCTGCTCACACACCTCCATACTGATCCGCTGGTACAGCTCATCCACTTGCTCAGGGGTCATAAAGTCGTCGGTGAACCCGGCTACCTGAGGATCAATAAAGTGCCGGGCAGCCAGAATAAAGTGGGCAATTAACTGTTTTACGTTATCCGTGCCCATGGCAATGCGCATGGTGGTCAGTTCGATTCCGGCTTTCTTTTGCTCTGCCGGACTCAGTTCAGAATGGGAGGTCAGCGCCGGACACAAAATAATGGTGTTAGTCTGGCCAATGCTAACCTGATGACTGAAGGCCGGCTCCAGCGCATCAAAAAAGCGGGTAAAGGCCTGACGGTCCAGCCCGGCCCGGGCCATGTCCACCGTGAACAATGCACACGGCCAGCCGTGTTTATGCTGTTTTTCACATAAGCCGGCATTATTGTGCGTAACCACTGCATGACTGTTCACCCGCAATTGCGGATGGGCGTCCAGAAACGCGGTAAATACCCGGGTATTGATGACTTTTGTCATCATCCGCTGCTCCAGCGTTTTCATGCCGTTTAACACATCGAAGGCCTTCTCAGAGTCTAAGAAAGCGCCTTTGATATAATACACGTCCCAGAACAGCGTACGCGACCAGTCATACCCATTCACACACGCCCCTTTCGGCTGGAACATGCGGTAACTCTCGCCAATAACCACACCGGCCGTGGTGGCCCCACTCCCGCAAATATCCTTGGTATAACTGTGTACCACATAATCCGGCCGCGCCGCCTTGTTGGCATGCTGCAACGGCTGATGCAACACGGGGGTTGCCAGGGTGGAGTCCAGCATGACCAGCGAGTCCTGCGCGTGGGCTTCCTCACAAATCCCCGGTACATCGAGCACGTAGCCATGCGGGTTACACGGAGACTCCAGGTATACATGTAAGTTCGCCCCATCATTCAGGGCGTTTTCGTATTGCGCGCGGGTTTGCGCGTAAAAAGACGCAAACTCTTCACGGGTGTAGCCGTCGAACCAGGCCAGCTGGATATTCATGCGGTTTTCCCGGGCAAAGTAGTCGTGCAATAACTGATATACGCCGCCGTACACGTTACGTGAGACAATCAGAATGTCTCCGTGTGACAGTACATTGGACAACATGCCGTCAATGGCCGCCATGCCGGAATTAAAGTTCCAGGCCAGATAATCGGCTGAATATGGGCCGGCTTCCATATCCACGATGGCGTTGGCCAGGGAGATATTGGTCGGGTTCAGTAACCGTGAATAGATCTGGTGGGTAAATTCCTTACCCTGGAAAGCATCGT
>JBPEWW010000152.1:0-3397 GCA_052032275.1 Alteromonas sp.
TCCCCCTAGCGGGTGTGTGGCTATGGTGCAGCGCCTACGGCTACAGCCGCCTGCTAAAGCACCAATAACCCACAAAAAATGGGGTCAGAGTGAATAAAAAAGGGCAAAAAAAGGGGGCAGAGTACTTTTTCTCTCGAAGGTACTCTGACCCCGTTTTTCTTGCTTTTCGTCAGCGGCGCACGGGTAACCAGAATTCGGCGACCAGGCCTTTGGCACTGTGGTTGCGCAGGGCAATGCCGCCGTCATGCGCATCAATAATGCGACGGGTGATAGCCAGGCCCAAGCCAGAGCCGGTGGTGCCGCGGGCCTTATCACCCTGGGCAAAGGGCTGAAAGACACTGTCCAGCTCCTGCTCGGGCAGGCCGGGACCGAAGTCGCGAATGGCACACACCACCCGCTGGTGCGCCACATCGTGGCGCGTGGTAATTTCGATGGTATCGGAGCCGTACCTGAACGCATTCTCAATCAGATTATCCAGCACCCGCTTAATGGCAATCCGGCGCAGGCTCAGCGTTGGCAATTCGCCCAGTGCCAGCGAAATATTGTGCGTCTCCTCCACCAGGCGTGCCTGGCTAATTTCCTGAATCAGCGCATTCAGGTGAATGTCCTCACGACTCTCATCTTTGTCCTGACGGGCGTATTCAATGAACTGGTCGATAATGGCATTCATGTCTTCAATATCATTGATAATACCTTCACAGAGCCAGTCCTGGTCATCCGGCAGCATTTCCGTGGCCAGCCGGATGCGGGTCAGGGGCGTACGTAAGTCGTGGGAAATGCCTGCGGTCATCAGGGCGCGGTCGGCTTCCAGCTGACGAATCCCCTGATTCATCCGGTTGAAGGCACGGGTCACTTCAATCATTTCACTGCTGCCCTGTTCGCGCAGCGGCGGGGGGAACTCGCCCTTACCCACCTGCAGAGCGGCTTTTTGCAGCGCTTGTAACGGCCGGTTCAGACGGCGTACAAACAACCAGCCACCGGCCACACTTAAGATCCCTATCACCATTAAATACATGGTCAGCGGGGAAATATTCGCTTCACTCAGCCCCGAAATAGGGATCGCAATCCACCGGTCAGGCACACGCTCCAGGGCAATCCATACCCGGTAGGGTTCATCCTGACCCGGACTGTCGCTGATGCGTACCCGGGCCGGCTGGCGCAACTGGCTGCTTACCTGTGACGACATAAAGCCGTAGTAGGTAGACAACTGCAGCCCCTGGCGCATCGCAGTGCGGTTATCCACAATGTCGATACCGGTTTGATGGCTATAGTCAGTCAGGGTATCCGGATCGGCTGACAGTAACTCATTGGCCAGGACCCCTTTGACCTGAGTGGCCAGCAAACTGTTGATTTGTTCATAGCTGGGACGGATAAAGTAATAGGTGACCGAGAGGTAGGAGACCACCTGGTTGATCAGCAACAGCACACCAATCAGCAGTACCGTCTGCCCGAAGGCACTGCGGGGAACTACATGCATCGCGCGTCCTGCCTGAGAGCGTTAGACCTGCTCACCATCCGGTACAAACACATAACCCAGCCCCCATACCGTCTGAATATAGCGGGGGTTAGCGGGGTCGCGCTCCAGCATGCGGCGTAAACGCGATACCTGCACATCAATACTGCGCTCCAGGGCACTGTAATCCCGGCCGCGGGCCAGGTTCATCAGTTTATCGCGGGACAGGGGCTCACGGGGGTGGGTGACCAGCGATTTCAGCACCGCAAATTCGCCGCTGGTTAATGACATCGGGGTGCCGCCGGCGGACATTTCCCGGGTAGCCAAATTCAGTTTATATTCGCCAAACTCCACCACATGTTCGCCTTTGGACGGCGCACCGGGGGCCTCTGAAGTTTTCCGGCGTAAAACGGCTTTGGCACGCGCCAGCAGTTCACGCGGGTTGAAAGGCTTGGGGAGATAATCATCGGCGCCCATTTCCAGACCGATGATCCGGTCAACTTCGTCGCCCTTGGCGGTAAGCATGATAATGGGCAGGTCGTTATCCGTCTGGCGGATACGCCGGCAGATAGACAGACCGTCTTCGCCGGGCAACATTAAATCCAGTACCATCAGGTGAAAGTTTTCCCGTTCCAGAAGTCGGTCCATCTGTTCCGCATTCGCCGCAGTACGAACCTGAAAGTCCTGCTCGACAAGATAGCGTTCCAACAGGCTGCGCAAACGCATGTCGTCATCTACAACCAGAATTTTTGAGGTTTCCTGACCCATCTGATACTTCCGAATAATAATTTTTCTGATTTCACTATAACCATATCCGGGTCAAGACAAAAGCGCTGATAGGTGAGTAACTGCCGGGCTTTGTTACAAATCTTTTCGGGAGCGGAAGACCGCTTGTGATCCTGCCCGCTACCCGTGGCGGACTGCCTGTCAATCTGGCGCCAGACGGCCTTAAAAACGGATGCTGATCAGCGCACTGGGATCGGTCATGCCCGCCAGGACTTCCTGGTACACGGCGATGGCTTCTTTTACGCCATGATATTGTTTTTCGTAATAGGTCTGTGAGGTGGTGTCACAGAATAACTCCCAGGCATCCTGATAGCGGTTGAAAAAGGTCTCCATGCCCCACTCCTGCTGACACTGCCGGATGTGCGCGGGTGCAAAGAAAACGTCGGCAGCCAGACTGGCGGGGTTGGTTTTTTGTCGGGCCTGCCAGGCCGTGGTTCCCACCAGGGTGACGGTGTCCATGCCCAAATCCAGATGGCGCTGTAAGCGCGCCAGGGTTTCACCGTTGCCGGTAAAGTCCAGTAACCAGTAGCTGTCGGCCTGGGGCAAGGTGTCCACCTCTTCATACACCACCACTTCATCGTAGCAATTTGAAGCGGCGACCTGTTCTGCATTCTCGGCCGACGTAAGTCCGATGAGCCGGTAGTTAGCGTGTCTGAGCTGGCGCTGGTGACGCAACAGGCAGGCGGTGCCGGAAGCCGTTTTGCTCGACGCGCTAGACAACAGGATCGCGCCGTGAGTGCTCATCTCGCCGACGTGGGCATCAAGTACAAATGAGGTAATAAACAACGGCCGGAAAGCCTGCTGCCAGATTTCCCGGTCCGCGTCATAGGCCGGGTCGGCATGGCAGCGCTGATAGGAGTCGTACAGAGCGTGGATACTATTGCGGTCCGGATGCACATCCACGAATCCCCGGGGGCTAACCTTACCTGCACGGATCACCCAGTGGGAGGCCATAGGTAAAAAGCCGAATAGGCGCTCACCAGGCGCAATATCAGGATGGCGTGAGGCCACTACGGTGGCAAACCCCCAAACCGGGACAATCCCGTACCCCTCGCCGGCAGGAAAAATATCCCAGTAACCCATATCTCGTCCGCGTGCAGCGTACGTGATGTTATTCGCAGACAGACCGAACTGGTCAATTTTAATGAGGACGTCGTG
>JBPEWW010000153.1:0-11206 GCA_052032275.1 Alteromonas sp.
CCCAGCAGCCCGCGCCGGACTTCGCCGTACTCCGCAATCTGATCCACCAGGCTCTTCATCATGTTGGCAGGGATAGCGAAACCAATACCCACATTCCCCCCATTCGGGCCGAAGATAGCGGTGTTGATCCCTACCAGCTCACCATGCAGATTCACCAGCGCCCCGCCGGAATTGCCCCGGTTGATCGCGGCATCAGTCTGAATAAAGTCTTCATACCCGCCGATGTTCAGGCCCGAGCGACCCAGTGCACTGACAATACCGGAGGTGACGGTTTGCGAAAGACCGAACGGGTTGCCAATTGCCACCACAAAATCCCCCACCCGAATGTCATCGGAGTTGGCCAGCGGCAAGGCTGTGAGATCCTGCGGGTCTATTTTTAACAGAGCGATATCGCTTTGCTCGTCTGAGCCCAGCTTTTTGGCATCAAACTCACGGCCATCGGTCAGTTTCACCGTAATTTCATCAGCATTATCCACCACGTGGTTGTTGGTCACCACATAGCCTTTGCCGGCATCGATAATCACCCCTGAGCCCAAGCCCCGGAATGGCCGTTCGCGGGTCTGCTCCTGAGGACCGCCAAAGAAGTAGCGGAACATTTCCGGTACCTGCTGACGGGATGTCTGCGTACCTTTTACCGCAATGCTAACGACCGCCGGGGTGGCTTCTTCCAGCATAGGCGCTAGCGAAGGCACCTCATCTTTTTTATCACTAAAAAACGGCAATGCCGCACTAGCGGGGGCGCTCATGCCCAGCGCACTGACTACCAAACCTGACACCAAAAACAGCTGGCGGAGAGACTTATTCATGTTCGCTTACACTCCTCATGTTTATTGCGAAATGCGTTAGTTCAAAGACAGACCCGAATCGGTTTAAAAAAGTTCCTGGGATTACTTCTTCTCTGCGGTAGACTGCTCAGAACTGCCGACGAACAGGCCTGAGCCGGTATTCGCGAAGTCCCGGGGCTGCGTATCCGGCGCTGACTTCTGCTGACGTCGCTCTTGTCCTTGCAGATTATTGCGTAAATAGGATGCAGCGTGCTCGCCATAGAAGGGGACGCGCGGGGCATCATCATCCAGGTTCTGAGACAGTAATGCCTCGTATTCATCAATTTGCTGACGCATGGCCTCACACTGTTTTTCCACTGCATCGATGGTCTGGCGTGACTGGTGAATATGGTGTTCGGCCTGCTGCGCCATAATTTCTTTTATGTTCTTTTCCGCCTGCGCACTGCTGCCCGCACCATCATCTTTATTATATACATAGCGGGCCACAAAGAAGCCTACAACAATGCCAACGGCTAGCAGGGCTAGCGGGATAAGTACATCCATTAATGTCTCCGAGTATTCTAATTAGTGAATCAATAATTCCACAGCATTCACTGGCATACTGTAATCTGCCACACTGACATTGACTATAGCAATCTCAACAGGGTCTGCATGCGCTTGCTACTGATCCTCTGACTTTTGTACGTGTTATTCTGCCAACGGGTTGCTTAGACCGACGAAAAGGCTGATTCACACCAGCGTGTTCATCGGTCGGGGAATGATTCTACCGTGATTTCCAAGTAAATTAAGGTCATAATTGCATTTTTCAAGCAGGTCGGTGCAGCGGGCACCGCAAACGTCAATATGGGGAGTTGTTGCGGCGATGACGCCATGGGAAAAGTACCAGCAGGATCTCACAGAGCCAGAATTCCAGCACGATCCCGCGCAAGAGAACGCGGTGAAAGAGCTCCAGCGATTGTTCGATGAATTAACTCACCCGGAACGCAAAAGCACCTGGCGGGTCAAGCTGAAAGCCGCTTTCGGTAAAGGCCAGCGTAAACCGGGGATCCAGGGGATCTATTTTTATGGCGGCGTGGGCCGGGGCAAGACCTACCTGGTAGATACCTTTTACGAGTGCCTGCCGTTTAAGCAAAAGATGCGGGTGCACTTTCACCGCTTTATGCACCGGGTGCATGATGAACTCAAACAGCTTAAGAATGCCGAAGATCCGCTAAAAATTATTGCTGCCAAGCTGGCACAGGAAACCCGGGTTATCTGTTTCGATGAATTTTTTGTCTCCGACATTACCGATGCCATGATCCTGGGGACGCTGATGGAAGAGCTGTTTGGTCATGGCATTGTGCTGGTTGCCACCTCCAATATTATTCCGGATGAGCTGTATAAAAATGGCTTACAGCGGGCGCGCTTTCTGCCAGCCATCGATTTGATTAACCAGAATACGCGGGTCATCAGCGTAGACAGTGGCATTGATTACCGGCTGCGCACCCTGGAACAGGCCGAAATCTATCATTATCCGCTGGACGACGATGCCACTAAAAACCTGCATGAATATTTTCGTCAGCTGGCACCGGAGGCGGGCACCGAACACACCGCCATCGACATCAATCACCGTAAGATCCGCACGCTGCGCAATGCAGATGGCGTGATGATGGCGACGTTTGCCGAGTTATGTGAAGGGCCCCGCAGCCAGAGTGATTACATTGAGTTGAGCCGCTACTACCATTCGGTGCTGGTATGCGATGTAAAACAGATGGGACAACATAACGACGACGTAGCCCGGCGGTTCATTGCCATGGTGGATGAGTTTTACGAACGCCACGTGAAACTGATAATGTCTGCGGAAGTGCCGCTGCAACAACTGTATGCAGACGGGCGGCTGAGTTTTGAGTTTCGTCGTTGCCTGAGCCGGCTCAAAGAAATGCAGTCGCACGATTACCTGGCAACACAACATTTACCGTAAGTGCTGTTAACATTAGCCGGTTCGCTGTAATATTCGGCTAATTTTTCTGCCGGCAACGTGAGGTTGCCCGGCCACAGCATACCCGTAACACGAAAGAGACACACATCATGGGAAGAGCATTTGAAGTAAGAAAAGCGGCCATGGCCAAAACGGCTGGCGCGAAAACCAAGGTTTATTCGAAATACGGCAAGGAAATTTACGTTTGCGCCAAAAACGGTGGTGCGGATCCGGAAACCAATCTGTCGCTGCGTCGCCTGATGGACAAAGCCAAGAAAGATCAGGTACCCAGTCACGTTATTGAAAAGGCCATCGATAAGGCTGCCGGAGGCGCTGGCGAAGACTTTCAGCCGATGCGCTACGAAGGGTTTGGTCCGGGCAACTGTATGGTGATTGTGGATTGTCTGTCTGATAACGCCAACCGCACCATTACCGATGTGCGCAACTGTTTTACCAAAACCAATGCGAAACTGGGTGCGCAGGGCGCCGTGTCACACATGTTTGATCATCAGGCCATTTTCCAGTTTGCCGGTGATGATGAAGACGCCATTCTGGAAATTCTGATGGAAGCGGATGTGGATGTGACCGACGTGGAAGAAAACGACGGCAACATTACCGTGTATGCGCCGCACACGGAATTTTATCAGGTCAAAACAGCGTTAACAGATGCGATGCCGGACATTAACTTTGACACTGAAGAAATGAGCTGGATCCCGCAGACGGAAACCGAACTCAGTGAAGACGATATGCCCATGTTCGAAAAATTCATGGATATGCTCAACGATTGCGATGACGTTCAGGACGTTTATCACAACGCTATAACGCCGTAACGGCGCCACTGAAGAGATTAAGCCCTCACAGCGAGGGCTTTTTTGTATGAACAGGAAGGCACCTGTCAGTGGCAGGATGCAATACCAAAGGAAGCGCGAATTGAAAACAGGCGATTCTGTGACATACCGCCCTGTGCGGCAGCTGGTGGGGTGGCTGATCCTGGCGATGACGCTGAGTGGCTGTACCGAAACGCCACCGGCGCTGGCCCCGGTCAGCAGCCTGCAGCTCACCGCTGAGCCGGTTTTAACCGGCCGGTTATCGGCCATCCACAACCAAGCCTATACCCTGACCAGCGGACCCGTTTTCAGTATCTGGGCGCTGGACTCAGGGCGTCAGTTACAGACTCTGGGTCAGGCGGCGCTGCCGGCAAACACCCGCGACTTCGCGGTGTCACAGGATGAGACGGCGTTACTGACCAGCGACGGACAAGCACTCACCCTGTGGGACCTGACGTCGCTGACAGCAGTGGGGACGCTGGATTTTCAGCAGCATCTGGGGGATGCCCATATCTACTCGCTGGCCTTTATCAGCAATACGGTGCTGGTAACCGGCAACTCTGACGGCTCAATGATGCTGGCGGACATTAGCAACAATGTATTTAAACGCTTGGTGGTTCACACCGGCGAAGTGGTAAAGCTTATAGCCGGTCACCAGCAACAGATGCTGTACTCCGCAGGCAACGATGGCAAAGTCGTGGCGACAGACTTATCCACCCTGTCTGTTCACGCTGAGTACACGACGCCATTTCGTATTACCAGTCTGGTCAGTAACGCCGACAACTCACAACTGTTCATTTCCGATGCCCTGAACACGCAGGTGATTTGGCAACCCTGGCAAAATCAGGTGCTGGGCACGCTGGACTACTGGCAGCAATACCGGTTTTTCCGACAAGGTACATTTATTCGCGACAGTAGCCTGTTAATCACTACGTCGCCTAAAACGGAAATCACGCTCTGGCAGACTGACAGCGGAGAAGCCGTCACCGCCTGGTCAGCCACCGCGCAGTCAATGGGGTCGGCCATAGTGGATCTGCGCTACACAGCAGAGGGACAGCTGGTGACGCTCACCTCTGATGCGGTTGTTGAGACCTGGGATATCAGTGACTTGCTGTCACGAGAGCGGTAATAGGGGGAACACCATCACATGGCCGCCGGGTGGCGTACCCTGTCAGTGATGACGCCAGTCAGATGAAAAGGCAGATAAAAAAACTGCGGGCCGGGCCCGCAGTTTTGGTTTTATGATGCTGAATTTAGCCCTGTTGCGCCTGAGTCACCTCAGTGATCTCGGCCGCAATGCGCTTACGCAGCGACTCGCTCTGGTTTGCTGCCAGCGCAATTTGCTTGTATTCGCCCAGCTCCAGGCCGGTGTCAGTAATGGCCGCTTTCATTTTGCCACGCGCCTGCTCTTGTAGTTTCGCCGCTTTGGCTTTGTCACCCGCGGTCTGAATTTGCGGCTGGTACTGCTGTGCAATCGTCTGCACCGCTACGTACGCTTCCACAAAGTTTTCTACCTGTTGTTCACTCACATCAATCTGCGGGGCAGCCTCTTGCTGGGCAGCCGCAGAAGCCGTTTTCTGGGTATCCTGCGCTTGCGCCAGGGCAGCGCCAGATGCCAGTCCGGAGGTGAGCAGTACGGTCAGTAGTGATTGTTTTACAAACTTCATAAGGAACTCCTTAGCGTTGTAGAATGGACGCCGGTCGCTGCTGGGGCAATTCTCACCTTGGCATACGCCGCCGATTTTTGAACCTCAATGGCCATCGGGCAATGTTGAGTACAAAAAGTTCGCACTTTTTTGTACGCCTGTTTGTTTATTGCCGCATGACAGGGACTTATACCTGAAAATAATTACCGGGAGGATTAGACAGTCCCGGTTAGGCAGACACGTTGACGTTGATTTTACGGCCAACGCGCGGCGACGAATTGCCACAGACAAGCCAGTTACGTGGCCACGCTAACATGAATGCAGGGAAAATTGCCATCGCGCGGGGCGTGAACATCATGTAGAATGCGCAGCGGAGTTGGCCAGGCAATCGCTGCTCTCGAAAGAGAGGGGAGGAAAGTCCGGGCTCCACAGGGCAGGGTGCCAGATAACGTCTGGGCGGCGTGAGCCGACGACCAGTGCAGCAGAGAGTAAACCGCCTAAGCGCGCAAGCGCCGGTAAGGGTGAAAGGGTGCGGTAAGAGCGCACCGCGTCGCTGGTAACAGTGTACGGCACGGTAAACTCCACCCGGAGCAAGACCAAATAGGATCCCAGTACGTGCGGCCCGCATGGGGATCGGGTAGGTTGCTGGAGTCAGTGAGTAATTGCTGACCTAGAGGAATGATTGCCCACGACAGAACCCGGCTTACGGCCAACTCCCCCTTTTCTTTATCCCCGTGCACGTTCCCTCGGTCCACGCCCTCAGGCGCCTGTGACAGCACGCCCGTCACGGTGGGCAGAAATGTCCGGTTGTGCACCACCAGCCGGGTGTTCTTTAGCGCTTCTCATTCCGGTTGCTGCGGTGTAGGCTAAGGTTTCCTGTTATGCGAACAGGGACAGACGCTTTACAAGGACATTTCATGCGGATCACCTCTCTAATCATGACCATCGGCGTAGTAATTGCCGCCGGTGTCGGTGCGACCATCATCACCAAAAATAAATATAACACCGCGATTGCCAGTCAAATTGCTACCGTTAAATCCCATTATGCAGAACTGGGGCTGACGGTCTCCCGCGATGTGACGCAACATAACTGGTTCAGTTTTAACGATGTTTTGACGCTCACCGCTGAGCCGGCGCTGATCCCGGTAACAGGCGTGCATAAGGACCCTTACGGACCACTCTCGGTTACCATGACCGGTGAATGTTACATTTTGCCGCTGTACGTGACCTGCGAGCATCGCTTTGATAAAAGTGAAAACCTCACGGACGGGCTCGTCAGTGCATTGCAGCAGGTGGACTACGCGTTCACATCGTCGGTGAACGGGCTGACAGGGGAACTTCAACAATCACTGGTGACCAGCGAAATGGTGCTGGATAATCCGCAGGGAAAAATTACTTTTCGGCCGCTCTCCCTGAGCAGTGAAAGCAGCCTGTCGATGTCTGAACTGGAAGTGGAGGGCTCCTGGGGCGGACTCACACTGGAGAATTCGCCTCGTGGTGCGCAGGTGGCACTGGACCAAATGCATATAAAGACAGACCTGGAACAGCTTGCCGGCATGCTGTACCTGGGGGAAGCACAACTGACCATAGACAGCTTCGCGGTGGCGGCGTCGGCGCAAACCCCGCTTTCTGAAGCCACTGGCATATCCGTGAAATCGGTCATCAACGAACTGGACGATGATAGTTTCGCCATCTCCTATGTGATGCAAGCAGACAGCGTGGCGACGGTACAGGGGGGCGTTCCGCTGCGACTCGCCGATTTTACAACTGACGTCACGATTGCGGGGATGAGTCAGCAGGCGCTGGCGTACATGACCGGTCTGTCAGAGCCGGGCTCCCCGGGTGCGGCTGACAGCGATGACATGCTGGCAGAACTGGGTAAGCGCCCACTCACCCTGGCGGTGAACAGGGTGGCGGTAAAGTACAACGACGTACCGTTTGCCGCGAACGGTGAGTTCACCCTCGCCCCCTTCGATAAGGCCACGCTGGAGGCCGGCGCACTGGCTTCACGGCTTAGCGGCGAGCTGGCCATTGTGTTAGGGCAAAAAGCCCCTGATAAGCTACCCCAGCTGGCGCCCATGCTACGCCAGTATCAGCAAATGGGGGTGGTCGAAGCCAGTGCCGAAGGTGACTTTACCACCACGCTCCGCCTTGCCGATAACCAGCTGACGGCGAACGGCATGGTCATCACCACACTGTGACTGACAGGCGCGCCGGCACAGACTAACTGGGGTGTGCCGGATTGCGAAAACGCTGGGCGAGAACACACAGTGTGACGGCGTAGACAGGTAGCCAGAACGTCGACACATTCACGTCATAAACCGACTGGATAAGCAGGGCCAGTACCGCACACCGACAGGCCAGCTGATAGTGGCTGTGTGCGTGGCTGGGGCCGAACAACCCCCGTATTAGCGCACCGAGCATAATGGCCAGTAATACCGTGCCCGCAATCCCCTGAGTGGCAAGTGTTTCCAGGTAATCGTTGTGCGCGCGCTGAGACATGCCGCTGTTTCCCAGTGAGGCGGGTTTGTACTGGTGTTGTACATAGGGGTAGGTACCGGCACCGCTGCCGGTCAATGGGTATGCCTTAATCACTTTCAGCGCGGTGGCGTGTAACTGTAAGCGGCCGTTATCCTCAAACGCATCTTCTTTGAAACGGTCAAAGGCGGCAGATTGGGTAAACAGCACCACTAACAGACCCGCGACTACCGCTGCGCCCAATAGCATTTTTTTACTGAGCCAGCGTTGCCGCTGGGCACGGTGACGCAAAAGGTGCCCCCCGGTCACCAGGGCACTGCTTAACAGCAGTGCCAGCAGGGCACCCCGTGAGCTGGTGTTAAGTAGCGTGAAAACCAGGCAGAGCAACAGGCTCACGACCACCGCGAAGCGGGTGAGTGCCACTTTGCGGTTATTGTGCCGGATAAATACCGGACTAAACAGCACCCGGTACTGGTGTGCGCACCAGACCAGGGCAAGTGGCAGGGTCATCACCAGATAAATTGCATACTGGTTTTTATAGCTGTACGGGCCCCGGATACCGTCCTCCCAGGGCAGGTTCCATGGCGCAATGGCGCCACTGAGCTCATACTGCCCGCCTGTGAAAAAATTCACCAGCCCGTATACCGCCGTGGCGGTTGCGACGCCCACGCAAAGGTGCAGCCAGCGACGCGCAGCGCGCGGCGTACGCACCAGCCAGAGCAGGGTGGGCAGTAACGCCACCAGGGCTAAATATTTCAGGCATTCCAGCGCCGTGGCATACCAGTAAACTGACAAATAACCCGTGTCAGGGCCCGACGTCATTTCATACCAGTGCGCTGCCGCAGGACTAAGGGAGGTGAGCAGCCCGGCAGACAGGGGCAGCAGCGATAAGGCGTTGTATAACACCCAGCATGTCCCGGCAATTAACGCCAGCTGCATGCTGCGAGACAGGGGTTGAGCGGGGGCCGGGAGCATTGCGGTGAAGCCCACAGTGAGAAAAATAAGGCTAACCAGTGTCATTTGTTCCCACACCCGTTCACCGCCGTGTAACCAGGGAGCCGCCACCAGCAAGCTGGCCAGTAACAATTGGGCGGCGATGCGCGGGAGGCTAGCGAAGTGACGGGGTAACATAAATAGCATGCAGTGTTTGCAGTAACAGAGAGGTGGCGCGGTTGGGCGAGAACCGGGTAAACGGCACAAACGAGCGGGACTCATACATGGCTTGCAGAATACGCACACGGCTGCTTTCCTCTGCCAGCATACTGCGGATCAGCGGGCCACTTTGTTGCTGCACCACCGCCGGCAGCGCTGGCCAGTCACTGACAATGACGGGCCCCAGCAGCCATTGCGCAGACTTTTCCAGTGCGCCCTGCTGCAGAGCCAGTTGTAGCCGCGGCAGTCGCTCAGACAATGGCAGCTTGCGTCGCCAGTCCAGCCATACCTGCAAACTCAGCGCCTCATAATGTGACGGCTGCAGCGCCCGGGCCCGGCCTGCTCCGGCGTGTGCAGCAGCGAGCAGCTGCTCACGTTCGGCCTGCGAATACTGACCGGATGAGGCTTGAATAGCCTGAAGCTTGGCCAGCCCAAGGTGTCCGGGGGCGTAGGGCGGAAGCTGCTGTGACAGTTGCTGTAATTGATGGGCCGTGCGTAACAGTACCGGCAGCGCAGGATATTGCTCACGCTCAAACCAGTCATCTATTTTACGCAGCTGTGAATCCATGGCCTGGGTGAGCACAGCCTGATACGCCGCCGCGGTGAGTGCGATGAGTGCCAGCGATATCACCAGCCAACGGGACGCCTGTGCACGCCGGGATACGGGGCGTGCCGGTTGCCGCTCAGGTTGTTGCTGGCCGGAAAGCGCAGACGGTCCCATTGAAGTTGTCCTTTACGTGAAAAATGGGTGCGATGCCGGAACCCTTTCCGGTCGACGGGAGGCTATGACAATATACCTCCCTGTTCAAAAGGTATGCGAAATACCTGCCAGCTGTAAAGGTGTTGGCCGCTTTATTTACCCCCGCCAGCGGGTCGCCGTGGGTCAGACCCGGGAAATACTGGGGGCCTGGGCTGTCAACTCAGGCTGGGTCCACACCCGGATTTTTTCGTGTAGTTCTTTGGCTTCAAAGGGTTTGCTCAGGTAATCGTTCATGCCTGCCTGCAGACACACTTCCCGGGCCCCTTTCATGGCATTGGCAGTGAGTGCAATGATGGGGACCCGGCGGTAGTTATCCCCGGCTTCGCCTGCGCGGATTCGGCGGGTGGCTTCAAAACCGTCCATCACCGGCATCTGGCAGTCCATCAGAATAATATCGAACTGAATTTTAGTATTTTGCAGTGCGTTGAGGGCCTCCTCGCCGGAGCGGGCGCAAAGGGTTTTGTGGTGTTGCAAATGCTGGCAGGCAATTACCCGGTTAATTTCGTTATCCTCCACAACCAGAATAGCCAGCGTGTCTTTGCTGGCTGCAGGCGCACCCGTCTCGTACGGTAAGCGGGTGGGTTGCGGCGGGCTGGCTGCCTGTTTGAGCATCAGGTGGCAGGTAAACGTGCTGCCTTTGCCCTTGTGGCTTTCCACCTGTATATCGCCGTGCATCAACTGGCAAAGCTGGCGGGTGATCGAGAGTCCCAGCCCGGTGCCGCCGTACTGGCGCGAGGTCGACATGTTCTCCTGAATAAACTGCTCGAATATAGACTCGAGCTTCTCCTGGTCTATGCCAACGCCGGTGTCGCTCACCTCTAAAGTAAGCTTTCTGGCCGGGCTGTCTTCTGAAAAAACAGGCTGCAGCATGATATTTACCGAGATACGCCCGCTGTGGGTAAACTTCAGGGCGTTGCTGAGCAGGTTAGTCAAAATCTGACCTACACGCACCGCGTCCCCCACCACGGCCGCAGATTTGCCCAGCTTAAACGTGGCGTTAAAGGCCAGTCCTTTATCCTGGCATTGCAGCCGGAAATTCTCAGTAATACTGGTGAGCTCATCGCGCAAATTGAAAGGCGCATGCTCTATTTGCAGCTGACCGGCTTCGATCTTGGAAAAATCCAGTATATCGTTGATGATATGCAGCAGGCTGTTGGTACTGCTGGTGGCCAGGGCAAGGTATTCCTGTTGCTGGCTGGTCAAACCGGTGTTGTTTAGCAACTGCAACAGGCCGGAGATACCGTGAATGGGGGTGCGGATTTCGTGACTCATACTCGCCAGGAAACCGGCTTTGAGTTTCACCGACTCTTCCGCTCGTTGTCTGGCCTCTTCTAGGAAGCGGGTGGCCTGCTCCTGTTCGGTGACATCCTGCTGAAAGCCGATGTAATGGGTCACGGTGCCTGCTGAGCTCACCGGCGTCAGGATCAGGCGGTTCATAAACGGCTCACCGTTTTTACGGTAGTTCAGCAGCGTGACGTCTACTGGCTGGCGGTTGGCCACGGCCTGACGAACGCGTGCCACATTGCCCCGGGACGTGCCACTCCCCTGCAGCATGCGGCAGTTTTGGCCGATAATTTCGTCCGGCCGGTACCCGGTAAGTT
>JBPEWW010000154.1:0-3209 GCA_052032275.1 Alteromonas sp.
TCGGACAGCCGCCGTTATATTCCAGCGTGCAGGGCGCCTACAAAGGCCGCCCGCTGACCAAACACATTGGCGATTACGTAAAAAACATGACCCAGGACCTCATTGCCAACATGGAGTTTGTTAACAGCAAGACGCCTGTTGGCGTGACACACTTCGCCATGCTTGATTCCAATCTTCAGGCGACCAACCTGATGGGCCAGCAGATGGCCGAGTCGTTTGTGCATGAATTGCATAAGTTCCGCATCCCGGTGATTGATTTTAAAGCCACTGACTATATCCGGATTACCGATGACGGCGACTTTGTGCTTACCCGGGATTACCTTGAGCTGGATGAGGCGATGCCGATTGAATACGTGCTCACCGGTACCATGACCAAACATCAGGGGGGCGTGCTGGTGAACGCACGAATTCTGGGTATGGAGTCGCGAGCCGTGGTCGCGACAGCGCAAATGCTGGTGCCGTTTTACGTGGTCGATGCGCTTATTCCCAGTAACGGTAATCATCGCGATGGCATGCGCGACGGCGTGAAACTGAGTCGGGGGTAGTGAATATGCACTGCCGCCTGCTCTCAATTGTCAGCGTGCTTCTCATCACCAGCGGGTGTGGGTCCTCGGGCTGGCCGGGAAGTGATGCCGGCAATGGTGCACCTGTCACCCATGTGCCTGCCGACTCTGGCCTGGAATACCGGCCTGACTCCCGAGACCGGGAAATGCCGCCGCGGGCGCAGACCGAAACCGGTTACCGCGACCCCCTGCAAAGCGGCTTTTCACCGTCGCAAACCCATAAAAAACTGCACGACTATGCTGGTCAGCTGGCGATGTCGCTGATGGACAGTGCCACCCGACTGACCCAGCAGGATCTGGTTGGCGTGACCAGTTTTGTGCGCCTCAATCGCAGCTTGCAGGAAACCACGGTACTGGGCAACCAGTTATCTGAATACCTGATTGCCGAGCTGCAAACGTTCGGCCTGTCAGTGGTGGACTTTAAACTGGCCAACGGTGTTTCGGTCACCCCCTATGGTGACCTGGCACTCAGTCGGGATGGTGAAGAACTAGCCGCCCGCGTGGCGATGGATCATATTGTTACCGGCACCATTATTGAAGATCCCAGGGGCGTGCGGGTCAATGCCAGAATTATTGCGGTGGATAACCGACAGGTGGTGGCCAGTGCAACTATTTACATTCCCGCCTTTATCGTCAGCAGTCTGAATCATGCCCGCACGGTAGCCCGTTAATCACTGCCGTGACGCGCACTACTAACAACGCCCGGCGCTATGCCGGGCGTTTTGCGATATAGCGGGCGACACCGAGGTACTCAGCACTTGCCGCGAATGCAGTCCCTGACAATAAACCGGTTTGGACTGAGCGCCTGTAGCAAAGGCTCAGGCAGCGGCAGGGGCTCGTGACATAACTGGCTGACCAACAGCTCCGCCAGCAACGGGGCTGTCGTCAGGCCACGGGAGCCCAGTGCGGTCAGCGCGCTGATCCGGGTGGCAGGGGGCAGCGGGGCAGAAGCAATGCGCTTACCCGACGCCAGTGATGCATAGTGCTGTTGGTGTGAGTCCAGTTCGCCCAGCGCTCCTACCAGCGGTTGATGGTCGGCCACACCAAGACGCACTGCGGCCCGGGCCTTGCCGTCATGCTGCAGATGCGTCACCCAATCACACTTCGCCATAGCCTGCTGGTGGGTAGCCAGGTTGAGCGCCGATTCTTCATCACGGGGGCGCGTGTCTGTGTCATTTTTCACATAGGTTGAGCCCAGCGCGTGACGGCCGTCGCAGGCGGGCGTCAGGTAACCCTTATGGCACAGTACCGTTTGCAACTGATCAAGTGGCGGCTGCGTCGGTACGGCTTCAACCTGGCCTCTGACCGGGCGCAGGGCAAGGGGTGCAAACAGGGCCGACGCAATACTGTCAGCCCCGGTCGCCATGATGACGTGGTCAGCGTAAACGGTTTCGCCATTCTCGCAGTGAACACTCACCTGGTGCCCGTCCGGCACAACCCGGGTGACTTTGTGGCTGGTGTGCACGGTAGTGGCGGCCAGTTGTGCGGCCTGCGCCAGCAAGCCCGTGACCACGTCCGGCGGGCTCAGCCAGCCGCCCAAGGGCACATACAGTGCGTCGCTGCCCACTTCTACACCCGCCCGGGCATTGGCTGAGGGGGCATCCAGCGCATGCACCAGCTCTTCAGGCCAAATCTGCCGGGCAATCAGTTTGTGCTGACGGGCCTGCTGCGCTGCATTGAATCCCAGTAACATCACCCCACAGAAATCATGCCTAAGCGGCGCCTGTTGTGCCAGACGCCGATACAGTCGGTGGGCATACAAAAAGGTATGGGCCTGGATTTGACTGGCGTGACTGGCTTCGCTGTGTAATTGAGGGTAAAAGCCGCCCTGGGGGTTACCGGAGGCACCCTGGGCAAGCTGATCATCAGCCACCAATACGGTAGTGCGCACGCCCCGCGACGCCAGCGCGTGCGTGACGGCCGCACCCGCTAAGCCGCCTCCCACGACCACCACATGCGAGGCGCGGGTAACAGCTTCAGCGGTGTAACGGTAAAACGGCGGGGACAGCGGTGGTGAGGTGTCATCACGCAGATACTGCCCGGTGAGCATATCTCGCTTACGCCCAAAGCCAGCGCGTTTCTGGATAGCAAAGCCCGCCTCTTTAAGGCCGCGTTTCACTACCCCGGCGGCGGTAAAGGTCCCAAACGTGCCCCCCGCCGTGGTTAACCGGGCCATTTCAGTAAACAACCGGGCCGTCCACATATCCGGGTTTTTACTGGGCGCAAAGCCATCGAGGAACCACGCATCAACCAGTCCACCGCGCGGTGCATGCCATTGCGGCAACAGGGTGTGCACATCCCCCATCCACAAGTCCAGTGTCACATCGTAGCCGGTAAAGTGCATCCGGTGGCAACCCGCCATCGCAATGGGGTATTGTGCGGCCAGCGCATGCGCTTCATCCTGAAGTGCGGTAAACCGCTGCAGGGCTTGCTGCATGTCTGTTTGGGCCAGCGGAAACTTCTCGGTACTTAAAAAGTAGAGGCGTTTAAGAACATGTTGCGGATTTGCTTGTCTGAATTCACGGAAAGCCTGCAGGGCAACCAGAAAGTTTAAGCCGGTTCCAAACCCGGTTTCGGCAATCACAAATTGTTCACGGGTATGGGTATGCCATCGCTCTGGCAGATCATTGCCGGCCATAAAAACAT
>JBPEWW010000155.1:0-4119 GCA_052032275.1 Alteromonas sp.
ACCGGATTAAGATCAGCTGCGGCGGATTTGTTAATGCCGGGATTAGTCGTTCACGAACCCTTCGTTCGCCTTGATCGTCAGTGGGTGGTAACCGGGCCGGGCCTCAGCGAAGGCTTTGGCGGCAAAGGCCTTACCCTGCGGCGTTTTTGACAGCTCACGATAGAGCGGTTTTACCAGCTTATTACGGCCAATGTTAACCAGGTACGCATACAGGCGATCGTAGGCAGGCTGGTATTCGTTATGCACTGCCAGCATCAGCCAGCTGTGGGCAATTTCGTTGTTGGTACTGTCCGTCAGCGCGAAGGCGCTGTCCAGCTCTGCCAGTTGTTCATCGCTCAGTTCACGTGGCAGGTTATTTAAGAAATACAGCCATTCGTGCACGGTCCAGTCCTGGGTAGTGATATCAGCCGCGGCGGTGTCGCCGGCCAGCCAGGCACTGCGCTGATCATCTACCCTGGTGAACGCATCCGACTCAGGCACAGGTGCCCCGTCGGGAATGCCCGGCGCAAAAATCCACTGCATCAAGCGCTCTTTACTGAGCTTGTCAGGATACCGGGCCAGCAGCGTCTGCTCCAGGTAGCTAATGAAGGTGTCGGTAGTGATACTCTGAAACGCAAAATGCTCAAAGTACTCCACTAAAAAGGCATCGAAGGCCTCGCGACCAATGGTGTGCTCAATTTCGCGCAAAAACAGCGCCCCTTTTTCGTAGGGGATGTCTGAGAAGACCGCATCCGGATCGCGCCCGCGCAAATCAATGGCCAGAATTTCATCCTCATCAGGCAGGGCGGCAATGTCTTCCTGCAGATCCTGATAGCCAAGTACCGCTTCCATACGGTAACGGTCATGACCATAAATCATCTCCATGATGCGGTAGGTCAGGTAGGTGGTGAAGCCTTCGTTTAACCACAGATCGCGCCAGGTCGCATTGGTGACCGTATTACCCGACCAGCTGTGCGCCAGTTCGTGGGCAATCAGCGAGACCAGACTTTTATCACCGGCAATCACAGTGGGGGTAATAAACGACAGGCGCGGATTTTCCATGCCGCCAAAGGGAAATGACGGTGGCAGGATCAGCAGGTCGTATCGATCCCAGCTGTACGGGCCGTATTTCTCTTCGGTGGCTTCCAGCATGCTCTCGGTATCTTCAAACTCTGCTGCCGCCGCGTCCAGCATAGAAGGTTCAGCGTAGACCCCGGTGCGCGGCCCCATAGGCGTAAACGCCAAATCACCAATGGCCAGGGCAATCAGGTACGAAGGCACGGGTTGTGGCATGGTAAATTCATACACACCATCGCGCTCAGTTTGTGGGTCGTTGGCCGCACTCATTACCGCCAGTAACGCCTTTGGCGTACGAATTGTCGCATCATAGGTTACCCGTACCTGAGGGGAGTCCTGCAACGGAATGAAACTGCGCGCGTGAATGGCCTGCGCCTGGGTGAACAGAAACGGATGCTCTTTACCGGCAGTCTGGGCAGGCGTCAGCCACTGAACACCGGAGGCCTCTGGCGAGGTGGCATAGTGCACGGTTACTTTATCTGCTTCTGCAGGCAGCATGATATTCAGCGGCGTTCCTAAATCAGCGTCGGTGTCGCCCAGCGAGTAATCAACATCTTCCCCGTCTACCGTGACCTGATTAATGGTAAGCTCGCGGGTATCCAGCACCAGGCGTTTAGCGTCTTCTTTCTGGCGCTCTACAGCCAGAGTGGCAGTGCCGCGAAGCTGGCGGGCTTCAAAGTCAGCGGTAAGATCCAACTCCAGATGGGTCACCCGGATGGTGTCGGGGTTAGCAAACGAATGATAGTCTTTACCCGCTTGTATTTCTTCGGTCTGTTGCGCTTGATCACTGTTACTGGTAGCAGCAGTATCCGTGCTGGGAGCTTCGCTACAGGCCCACAACAGGGGCGCGGCCAGCGACAGCCAGAATAGCTTTTTCATTGGTATTCCTGGTTCGGCTAAATTTAACGGGCCACAGCATACCAAAAATTCAATGTGGGTGGGGGATCACAGCACCGCAATACTTTGCGATGCTGTGCAGGTATGTGTACCTAGTAGGGCAGGAAGTTAAACGCGTATTCCAGCTGGGTTTGCGACACATTCTGGGCGCCAAAGTTAATCATGGCAACCCGGGCCAGCAATTTATTTTCCAGCTCCGGCGCCGCCAGTTCACTATTCACGATACTGATATCAGACACCCTGCCGTCGGGCTCGATAGTCAGCTTCATGGTCACTTTTCCCTGCAGCGACGGATCCGCGCGCAGCGCCCGTCGGTACAGCGCATAGACCGCCCCTTTATTGGCGTCCAGAACCTTGCGGATCGATTCAAGATCCCGGTTGCCTATCACCTCAGACTCTTCCTCGATACGCTTGGCCGCCAGTGAGGCCACACCTTCTTCAGGGGCCTCAAATTCGGTCCCCCGACGGCCGGCCAGTTCACCCCGGGCCCCGATATTCTGGCTGACCTGGGCATTTTGTACCCCGCCGCTGGTCTGGGTCACCGAATCGGCAGCGATGCGCTTGCGGGTAGTTTGCTCCGCCTTACCGGCCCCTTCCACTACCTGGGTATTCGCCAGGTTGTCCAGGCTGGTGCTGTCGCGCATACTCATAAGATCGTCCTGAAATGCCAGTACGCCGGTCTTTTTCGCATTCTCGCGGGCTTCTGCCACCTTCTCTTCCTGGGTCGGCTCGGGCTTTGGCTGCGGCTTTGGCTCAGGTTTGGGCTGGGGCTTAGGCTGTGGCGCTGGTTTTGGCTGTGGAACCGGCTCCGGCGGCACTTCCTCGGGCACCACCTCTTCGGCTACCGGTTCCGGCTCAGGCTTCACTACCGGGGCCGGCGGCAACTCAACCGGCTCAATGATCCGCGCCAGTTGTGGCGGCAGCTTCTCTTGCTCCTCTCGGGACACCGGCGGCAGCTCGGTCAGTTGCACGAGTAAGGCGGCCAGCAGGGTAATGGCCAGGATCACCAGCGTAATGCGGGAAAACTGCTTATTTTCCTGCTCGCAGGACTCCCACGGCAGGCGGGTTTGCATGGTTACACTACTCACTGGCCGCCTCCGCTGACTGAATTTGCTCCACGGCCAGTGCCACATCGGTATAGCCGGCTGCCGCACAGGTTGCCATAATTCGCTTCAGCAGCGCATAGGGCACGGCCTGATCGCCCATGATGGTAATAGCCAGTTCACCTTCATCAGCGGCACGGGCGCGGGACTGCTGACGTTTGGCCTTGCGGTATTCCAGTTCATCACGCAGCGACGCAATGGTGTCGCCCCCGGCCTGCATTATCGCCGCTACCTCAGCCACTTTCTGACCCTGTAACAGCAGGTTGTCGGTATTGACCATCAGTAATAAGGTTTCCCGGGCCGGGGTCTCTGACGTCGCGGCGGGCAGGGTGACCGATTTGTGATTATCCAGCACCTGTACATCTGAGGAATTCAGCATCAGGAAAAACACCAGAATGGTAAAAATGTCCATCAGGGATACCAGGCTTAATTTGGCATGCTGCGACTGGCGTTTATGGTGGCGCTCCATACGTTTTGCGCGCATCGATTGCTTCACTGGCCACCTCCCGATTGCTGGCCGGCGGTGTCCTGGGCCTGCATCAGCCGCTCCATGTTGGCCAAATCAGCCGGTACGTCGGCGAAGCCCACTTCAGGAAACAGCTCTGCATCCACTACCGATGCGGCTACCACATCCTTATACGAACGGGTGGTTTCCAGCAGGGTGATGATATGCTGATACGGCACGTCATCCTGGATCAGCAAGGTCACATTCTTCTTTTCCACCCCTTTTGCCAGCAGCGTTTGCTTAAGCTGCCGTAAAATCAGCTCCAGGCCGTCCCAGTCCTGAATGACTTCGCCATCAGCACCGCTCTTGGCTGGCAGCGATTTCACCAGATAGCCTTCCGGGAAAAAGACCGCCATGCCGGCATTGCCCACCAGGACTTCCAGCTGTTCTTCAGCTATCGCATCGGCAGCGCTCTCGCCCTGTAGCCCCGGCAAATGCAGTTCAATCACCGTGATGCGTGAGAACACCATCATCATTAACAGTACAGGAACCAGCACGATCATAAGGTTCATGAACGAAGTGATGTCCAGCTCGGCGTCTTTTTTAGGTCGCTTTATC
>JBPEWW010000156.1:0-2425 GCA_052032275.1 Alteromonas sp.
AGGGTATAGCCATTTACATCTTTGACCAGCAGGGTGTCGGCCAGCAGGCTGGCCGGGCTAAGCAGTAATGCGGTAAGCAGGGTGCGAAATTGACGTCTCATTATTGTGGTTCCTGTTGCGAGATTATAGGGGGTTGTTGCAGGTAGTCGGTGTGCCATATTTTCTGCATGCTGGCCTGACTGATATTGCCCCCTGACAATATTACCAGTGCCGTTTGACCCGGCTCAGTATTCACCGCCCAGGCCGCGACGGCGGCCATGGTCATAGCGCAGGTGGGCTCGATATGCAGTTTCAGCAGGTGGTGCAGCCACTGGGTCCAGTAGGCAATCTGAACTTCGTCCACTTCATAGAAGTCATCCAGCTGTTGCAGCAGCGGGAATGTATGGGAGCCGACACTGGGCGTTGCCGCCCCATCGGCTAAGGTGTCCGGTGTGTCAGTCAGGGTTTCAATGTGGCCGGACTGTAACGAACGTGCCGCATCATTGGCTGCCATGGGCTCCGCGCCGATGACCCGGGCGTCGGGCATGAGTGCGCGGGTGGCCAGCAGGGCGCCGCTGAGCAGGCCGCCACCGCCGCAGGGGGCAAAGACAGCATCCACCTGGCCGGCGTCACGCAGTGCTTCCAGTGTGGCTGTCCCCTGCCCAGCGATAATGTCCGGGTGGTTATAAGGGGGGATCCATACCGTCCCTTGCGCGTTAGCCGCTTCGGCCACGGCAGCATCGGCCTCCTGGCGGGTCGCATACAGGCGCAGTTCTGCACCATAACTGCGGGTGGCGGCGGCTTTAACCGCAGAAATATTGTCGGTGGAATAGATGGTCGCCGGTAAGCCGTATAAGCTGGCCGCTTTGGCGACGGCCTGGGCATGATTGCCTGAGCTGTTGGCCACAATCCGCTCTGGCAGCGCATTCTGTTCGGCCAGGTGGGCAAGAAAGTTACTGGCGCCTCGCAGTTTAAAGGCGCCGGTCGTTTGCAGGCATTCTGCCTTAAATAATACCCGGTGGCCGAGCCAGTCATTTAATAAGCGGGATTCCAGTAGCGGGGTATGCTGAACCATACCGGCAATGCGCAGTGCCGCCGCTGCTACATCAGCAAAGGTCGTTAATGCTGTCACAGCCTTTCCTTTTTTGTTTAATAGGTTACCGCATTCTACCCTACCACTTGGCGGGCTCATGCGCGACTGCCACTGCCTGGTGAACACGGTAAAGTGACTGTTTTGGCCGACGATCCGTTGGCATGGCCCGTGTTCAAATAAGTGGCAGCTTCATCAGGTGCACCCGGGCTAATTTACAGGCTGCCATTTGTCTGCCAAATCTGATTTACTGACAGTGGGGCGACGTCGATAGCCGGCGTGGGCGTGGACCGGCCCAGAGACAATCAGACGAGTCCGGAGACCACGCAACTCGTTCGCAATTTTGGATAATTACTAACAATCATACAGAGGAACCATACCATGGGACTTTTTGATACTTTGCTGGGAAATGCCAGCGAAACTGATGTAGCAGCAGTACAGGAAGAACTGGCGCCGGTAATGGGGAGTAGTGAACAGGTAGTCGCGGCGTACCGGCTGGTGCGTGATTTAACCGTGTTCACCACGTCCCGTTTAATGTTAATTGATAAGCAGGGTCTGACAGGCCGCAAAGTGAATTATCATTCCATTCCTTATCGCGCGATCACCCAGTTTATGGTGGAAACGGCGGGCCGTTTCGATGCTGATTCTGAACTAAAAATTTGGGTATCAGGACAGGCTGCGCCGGTGGAGGTGGAACTGAGTAAATCTTCCGCCCAACAAGTGCAGAAAACCCTGGCCGATCAGTTATTCCGGTAGTAAAAAGTGACCGGGTACATTAATTGTAAGATATAAAAAAGCGGGCAAATGCCCGCTTTTTATTTAGAAACCCGGAGGGATTAGAACACCACGGTGACCGTAGCAGAACAGGTGGTTGTGCCTGCTTCGCACACCTGGTAGTCGTAGACACCGCCACCTTTTTGATTCAGTGAGTCGGTGTAAGCACCGTCGTTGGCGGTAGTAGTAATAACGCCACCGTCACGGTAGATATCCACGTTAGTGCCTGAGGCATTCGACCATGACAGATCCACAGTTTGCTTGCCTTTGACTTTATAGCCGTTGGCTGTCAGTGACAGATCGCCACCGCCACCTGTGCCGCCACCGCCGCTACCACTGCCGGCGCAGCCGTTGGCAGTCAGATAGTCGTTGGCATCAGCAGCCTGCACAATGCCGTGACCGAAGTACACGTCTTTACCCGCCGCACCCGCGTCACGCGCAGTGGCTTTCAGCGCCGCGCGAATTTCTTCACCGCTACAGGTGGGATGATTTGACCACACCAACGCCGCTACGCCAGCTACCGCAGGGGTAGCCATTGACGTTCCGCTCATGAAGCCGTAATCACTGGCACCGATGCTGATA
>JBPEWW010000157.1:0-3473 GCA_052032275.1 Alteromonas sp.
ATTGTTGAATAGATGCGTATCGACTGTTCGCCCGGCGCTCTGAGCGAATTTGACTGAGGCGCTCAGGGTGAATAGTCAGCCCAAACAGCTTGTCTTTGTAACGTCTCAGGGCCGGCGGTAGTTTGAGCATATCGCCCATATCCTCTTCGGTGAACGGGTAATTAGCCGCCTTAATGCCATATTGCAAAGCTAAATACAGACTGGTCGGTGTTTTACCGGAACGTGAGACACCCACCAGAATGATGTCGGCTTCGTGGTAGTTCTTCAGATTTGAGCCATCATCATTGGCCAGCGCGTAGTTCACAGCTTCAATTCGAATATCGTAGGTCGTTTCATGAATACTGTGTGTCCTGTGCTTCTCGGGCTTAGAGGGCACGCCCAGTACTTTTTCAAGCGGTGCCACGAATTGGTCAAGAAAATTGTAGTTAATGCCTACTGAACGGGAGATCACCCGGCGTACATCTACATTCACAATTGTATAAAAAACAAGCGGCCTTTCGCCGGTGTCTTGAAAACTTTCAGAAATTTTCTCCAGTACCCGGTATGCGTGTTCCTCAGTTTCAACGAATGGAATCGTGTTGTGATTGAATTGAACCGGGAACAGGGAAAGCAGGGCATGGCCAAACACCTCCGCAGTAATGGCCGTCCCGTCAGAAATATAAAAAGCTGTACGCACAACATATCCTTAACTTTGTTGTAAATTTATTACGGAATAACAAAAAGTTTTACATTCCAATTTTGCCCATTCTAAGATGGAATCGTTGAAAAGCCAGTATGCGGCTTCGTATTTGTAGCTGGTTTCTCACCGTACCCTACACGTCCACGCAAGTGGACGTCACCATATTTATAAAAAGCTGGAGGCTTGGCAGTGCAAGAATACGTACTTTGGTATCAAGAGTTGGGCATGCATGATGTCGGACGAGTTGGCGGTAAAAACGCATCGTTAGGAGAAATGATTTCCAATCTTGCGAATGCCGGCGTGCAAGTGCCAGGCGGTTTCGCAACTACCGCAGATGCATTTAATCAGTTTCTGGAGCAAAGCGGGTTGGACAGCAAAATCCACGAAGTGCTGGACTCACTCGACGTGGACAGTGTCAGTGCGCTTACGGAAGCCGGGAAGAATATTCGCCAGTGGATCATCGATACGCCGTTTCAGCCTGAATTTGAAGCCGCGATCAAAGACGCGTTTGAATCGTTACAGGGTGACGCCGGTGATGCGGCTTCATTTGCGGTGCGCTCGTCAGCTACGGCAGAAGATATGCCAGATGCGTCGTTCGCAGGCCAGCAGGAAACGTTTCTGAACGTCAAAGGCTACGAGTCTGTGCTGGTGGCAATTAAGCATGTATTTGCCTCATTGTTTAATGACCGGGCAATTTCGTACCGTGTGCACCAGGGCTATGATCATAAAGGCGTGGCACTGTCTGCGGGGATCCAGCGCATGGTACGCAGTGACATCGCTTCCTCTGGCGTTATGTTTACTATCGATACCGAATCAGGCTTCGAAGATGTGGTCTTTATTACCAGTTCGTTTGGGTTAGGCGAAATGGTGGTCCAGGGGGCTGTGAACCCTGATGAGTTTTATGTGCACAAGCCTACTATTAATAAAGGTTTGCCCGGGATTGTACGCCGAAATCTTGGTAGTAAACTCACAAAGATGATTTATTCCGATGACGCCAGCCACGGAAAACAGGTGTCAATCGTTGATATTGAGCGTGCAGATTCCATGCGCTTTTCATTAAACGATGAAGAAGTAATGGAACTGGCGAAACAGGCCATGATCATCGAAAAACATTACCAGCGCCCGATGGACATTGAATGGGCAAAAGACGGAGTGGATGGCAAGCTCTACATCGTGCAGGCGAGACCGGAAACCGTGCGCAGTCGCGAGGACAGCCAAAGTATTGAACGCTTCCAGTTGAAAGGGGAAGGCAATATCGTCTGTGAGGGGCGGGCTATCGGCCATAAAATTGGTGCCGGTGAAGCCAAGGTGCTTGGCTCCATTGAAGAAATGGATAAGATCCAGGCCGGTGACGTTCTGGTTACCGATATGACGGACCCTGACTGGGAACCCATCATGAAGAAGGCGTCCGCAATTGTGACCAACCGGGGAGGGCGAACCTGTCACGCAGCCATCATCGCTCGTGAACTGGGTATTCCGGCTGTGGTCGGCTGTGGTAATGCCACAGACTCTATCGCGAACGGTGACAAAGTGACTGTCTCATGTGCCGAAGGCGATACGGGCTACATCTATGGCGCGCAGTTGGAGTTTGATGTTGTCACGTCACGCATTGATGCCATGCCTGACTTACCGTTAAGTGTCATGATGAATGTGGGTAACCCCGATCGCGCCTTTGATTTTGCGCGGTTGCCCAATGCAGGAGTTGGACTGGCCAGATTAGAATTTATTATCAACCGGATGATTGGTGTACACCCTAAAGCGCTGTTAAATTTCGATGATCAGCCTGAAGAGCTGAAAGAGGAAATTAACGACATTATTGCGGGCTATGATTCACCAACAGAGTTTTACATTGAAAAACTGGTTGAGGGCATAGGTACCATCGGCGCAGCCTTCTCGCCGAAGAAAGTCATTGTGCGCATGTCAGACTTTAAGTCTAACGAGTACTTTAACTTAGTGGGTGGTTACCAATATGAACCTGATGAAGAAAACCCGATGCTGGGTTTCCGGGGGGCCAGCCGGTATATTTCGGAAGATTTCCGTGACTGCTTCGCACTGGAATGTGAGGCGATAAAACGGGTTCGAAATAAGATGGGCTTAACCAATGTCGAAATTATGATCCCGTTCGTGCGCACGCTGGAGGAGGGCAAACAAGTTATCGAGCTGCTCAGAGAGCAAGGGCTGGAACAGGGTAAAGATGGTTTGCGAGTAATCATGATGTGTGAATTGCCATCAAATGCGCTGTTGGCGGACCAGTTCCTGGATATTTTTGATGGCTTCTCTATTGGCTCGAACGACCTGACTCAGCTGACATTAGGACTGGATCGTGATTCAGGCTTGATTGCGCATCTGTTTGAAGAGCGCAACGAGGCGGTTAAAGCATTGCTATCAATGGCGATCCGCGCTGCAAAAGCACGGGGTAAGTACGTAGGAATTTGTGGTCAGGGTCCGTCGGATCATGAAGACTTTGCCGGTTGGCTGGTAAAAGAGGGAATTGATTCAGTATCACTTAACCCGGATACCGTGGTAGAGACCTGGTTATACCTGGCAGAAAATCATAGCTGATAATTAGCGCAAACACTGTGTTTGTGTTTAATATCTGAAAAAAGCCGCGCACGCGGCTTTTTTTATACACTTGATTTTATCCGCCTGATTCAGACAGCCATACAATTTGAGCAAACTCTCCTTGGTGACTATGAGTGCTTATTATTCTTATAGGTGTAGTACAAGTGGACCGCGAAACCTCCCACAAGGACGCCCAGTCCGGTATTTATTAGCAGCAGTACGGCGTCAGCCA
>JBPEWW010000158.1:0-11354 GCA_052032275.1 Alteromonas sp.
GCACCGCGTTCTAACGCCTGGTTCAGCGCACGAATTGCACCATCGTAATCCTCGGCAACCAGCAACAGGGTACCCTGTTTCTGGAAGTGCTCTGGATCGGAGCTCTTCTGCGCGGCTTTGCCGTAGAACTCAGCCGCCGTATCGTAGTTTTTAGCCTGGTGATACGAGTTTGCCACACTTGCCAGAATATCAGCATCGTCGGCAATCAACCCGGTCTCAATATACTTTTCCATCAACTGGGCAGACTTAAACGGAATGCCATTCGTTGCGTAAAGCTGAGCCAGCGTTTTCAGCTCGTTTTCTTTTTTCAGAAAACCCTGCTCATAAGCCAGGTCAAAGGTTGCCAGACCCTTCTTGAAATCTTCAACCAGCAGGTAGAAGAAGCCAAGTTGTGTCCACCAACGGCCTGTTTCAGGGAAGTTCTCAACAAGCTCCTCTGCAACCGCTACCGTCTCCGGATACATCTTACGCTCATAGAATGACGTAAGCTTCAGCACATAGGGGTTCTTGTTAGGTTCTTCGTACAACGCAATGGCTTTATCTGCTGGCTCGACAATTTTATCGAGCTGCTTAGACTCGTAGTAAGCCTGGGCCATACGGGTATAAACATCAGGATTTTCTTTACAGGTAAAGTCCATCCATTTTTTATACCACATGATGGCATCGTTATACTTCTCTTCCTGCATACTCAGGTCGCCAACCAGTTTCAGCGTCTGGGCATGCTCGGTGTCGTTCAGTACCTTGGTCTCAACAGCGCTGGTCAGGTAGTTAAGTGCACGCGCACCTTCACCTTCCCGTGCGGCCAACAGGTTACCAATGAAGCGACCAACATACGCACTGTCAAATTCGTCCGACGTATCAATGTCGTACAAAATTTCCAGCGCTTCATCTACTTTGTCTTCATTATAGGCTTCAAAGGCGCGTTGCACTTTTTTACCTGTACGTTCGCCTACCAGCGTCGTTTTGCCCTTTTCATAGCCAGGGCAAACTACCGGTGCGGTAGACTGTGCCATTGCTGCCGGAGCAGCGACGGCAGCGCCGAAACCCATAACCAAAGCAACAGCTGACATTTTGAATGATTTTTTCATCATGATCATTGCTCCAGTTTAAAGTCTAGCTGAACGAACATGTCGGTTTGCTTAACCGCTTTACCTTCAACGATTTTTGGCTTGTATTTCCACTTACGCAGGGCACGACGTGCTTCGCGGTCGAAAATACGGCGGGGTTCAGAATCGATAACTTCGATATCTTCAACGCCACCTACCTCGTTAATGGTGAAAGACAGCCTTACCCATCCTTCCTTGCCATCACGTGCAGCTTCTGGCGGATATTTAGGGTCGATACGAACGATAGGTGTCGCTTCACCATCACGTTGCATGGCACCCACAGCGCCAATGTTAACCCCAACACCACCGGTGTCGATAGACGGTACGTTCATGCTGAAGCCACTGGCATCCGGCTCTGACGCTTCCGGCTCTACAGGCTGCACTTTAGGCGGCTGCTGAGGCGGCGGAGGCGGTGGAGGCGGAACACGGGTACGCGTTTGCGTATCGTCTTCAGGAGCCTGCATAACAATGTCAATTACGGGCGCTTCCGGTACTTCATCTGCCGGTCTTGACGAGTTTTCAATCAACTTCGCCATTAAGACAAACAAGGCAAATGCAACACCAGCACCTAATAATATAGATACGATAAATCGTGCCATTTTATCCCCTTGCTGCTACCGAAACGCGATTAACGCCTGCAGCTTTAACCTGGTCCATGATTTCCACCACCAGACCATGCTTGGCCTTAACGTCAGCCTGAATAATGACATAGTCAGTCGGCTGTTCCGTCAACAAACGCTCTATATTCGCTCTAACGCTGTCCGGTGATACTTCACGTTTGTCTAACCAAACGGTGCCATCTTCTGTTACCGCAATGAAGATATTGGCATTTTTATGAAGTACCGCCTGGCTCGCATCGGGCTTATTTACTTCGATACCCGCTTCTTTTACGAAAACGGTGGTAACGATAAAGAAGATGAGCATGATAAACACGATGTCCAGCATGGGCGTCATGTCAATTTGCGCGTCTTCTTCCTCGGTTCTGACTTTTCGAGCCATAATCTCTCTCTCTAATGATGTGGCAGGCTGTCAACCAGGCCTTCTCTTGCCATCTTCACTTTCGCTTCAAGACGTGAACTGATAAACAGTCCGGACAGCGCAGCGACCATTCCCGCCATTGTCGGGATAGTTGCCATAGAGATACCAGATGCCATCAAGCGGGCGTTACTGGTGCCTTGCGTTGCCATTGTCTCGAACACGCTAATCATACCGGTTACTGTTCCCAGCAGGCCAATTAGCGGACACATTGCAATTAATGTGCGAATGATCAGCATTCTAGCGTTCAGATCGTCTGACGCTTGAGAAATCCACGCGTCACGGATTCTATGCGCATACCATGAAGTGGTATCACTCCGGCTGTCCCATTTCTGGATGATGTCTTTTTTCACCTTTGGGAAAACCGAAGTTAAATACCAGTAACGCTCAATCATTAATGCCCACATGAGAAAGAGCGCGGCAGCAACGAAGTACAACACGTCACCGCCGGTAGCGATAAAGTCCCTGACCGATTCAATTAATCCAATCAGGTATACCATATTACGCTTTCTCCGCCTCTGTATGAGCCGCTACGATACCCGCAGTCTGCTCATCCAGAATGTGCACAATTGATTTGCTGCGCGACGCTACGATGCTGTGAGTCAGAATCAGCGGCAGAGCGGCAATAATACCCTGTGCGGTTGTTACCAGTGCCATCGAGATACTACCCGCCATCATACGAGGGTCGCCAGTACCGAACAGCGTAATCGTCTGGAAGGTTGCAATCATACCCAGTACGGTACCTAACAGACCCAGCAGCGGTGCGATAGCTGCGAAGATCTTAATAACGTTAATGCCACTTTCAATTGATGGCAGTTCACGCAGGATAGCTTCGTCCAGTTTCAGTTCCAGGTTCTCAGCATCCGCGTTTTTGTTCTCCTGATACACTTTCAGGATACGGCCCAGCGGGTTACCTTCAGACGGGTTACCTGGGTTCTTAAGCTGTGAACGGATTTTGCTGCCTGCGATAGTCAGCGTGATTAACTTGTACACACCAATAAGCAGACCGATTACCAGCATAACAGTGATGGTATAACCTACTGCACCACCGGCATGATAACGCTCTTCCCATGTTGCTTTTTGTTTCAGCAGGCCAAGGATAGCGCCCTGAGACGGGTCAGCGTAGAAAGGAACCATACCTGATTCAGCTTCCAGCAGATCTTCTGCTGACGCTACCAGGTGGCTGTCCGGTTGACGGCCCAGCGGCTGTACCACTTCGTTTTCTACGTCGTAAGTCAGGTAACCGTCCTGGCCAACCAGGTTGAAGGTACCTACACGCACGATTTCCTGTTCAGACGTACCACCGTCCAGGTTAACAACCTGAGTAGTGAAACGCTCTACGTCACCGCCTTCAGTCATTTCTTTTTGCAGTGCGAACCACAGGTCTTCCAGTTCCTGAATGTTAGGCAGACCTTTGGACTCCTCTGACATTTCTGCCAGGAATTCAGCACGGCCCGGGAACTGTGCACTTACAATTGAAGTAGAAACACGACCGTATGCTTCAGATGCAGCCTGACGAACCACACCGAACATTTCGCCCAGTGTACCGGTAGCCTGATCCAGCTCTGCCGCTTTCTCGTTCAGGGTTACTTCGTTATCAGAGAATTGCTGTTGCAGACGATCGCCACGATCCTGTTCAGCTTGCAGTTCTGACTGCGCTTTACGCAGCAGCGCCTGTTTGTCAGCACGGGCAGAACGGAACTCTGCTTCACGCTGTTCGTTAATGCGCGCTTCAGAAACACGGTTCTTCTGAACCTGGTCTAGCAGCTCCTGCAGACTCTTTGCTTCCTGAGCCTGGGCGCCGGTTGCGATAACCGCCATCGTTGCAGCGGCTACAAGAGATTTGAATACAGTTTTCATTAACACTTACTCCGCTGCACTGATTGGTAGTTTGATTAGGTCTGCAGGTACGACGTTATTCGCCATTTTCACTGCGTCTACAACTGAAGACAGGTACTCGTCACCCAGTTGTTCCCATGCGCGGGTTTCGTTATTCCATACCCAGGCAGCACTTTGGTCTAACGAAAGCGCCAGCAGTGCGGTACGGCCAAGGTTAAAGAAGTCAACAGTCACTTCGGTGCCGTCGCTATCAATGGTGCCCTGATAAGAATTGATCTTCGTGCCGTACTCAACTTCTACCAGGTAGGCTTCGATTACCTGACGGAATTGCTCAGAAACGGTCACGTTAGAGTTGGCCATCACGTCACGCAGACGTTCAACGCGCTCTAAACGCTCTTCTAAGTGAATTGGACGGTCAAGTTTGATGAACTTTTCCAGGCTGTCGATCATACGGAACATCAGCGGAACGATACCTTGCTTAGTCTCTTCAATGCTGTCTATCTGACGTTGCAGAGAGTCGATGCTGCGCTGTTGATCAGCTACCAGACTGGCAATGTAATCGTTATAAACTTTCAGGTTTTCAGTTTCATCGACTGTTTGACGATACTCAACCAACAGCTCTTGAGACTGCTCGAACAAGGTGTTGATTTTTTCTTGAGATTTCGCTGCAGCTGCGTGGATCTTAGCTTGTTCTGTCTGAAGCTTATCAAGCGTATCTGCAGAGACTGCGCTACTTGTTAGTGCGAATGCACCCATCACAGTAGAAGCAATAAGAGTTCTCTTGCTCATTTTGGACATAGTTCCCAACCAAATTTCTTATTTGAATCCTCGCCACTATTGAAAGCAACTTTCCGGCAAGGGGCGTATAAACTTTTACAATTTTGTTTCAGGAAGGTAGTGATTACCGCTAAAAAAGTAATACTACGAACTCCTAATACTCACACGGATACACCCGCATAGTCAAGCAACCGAACCTTGTACCGCCTGCTCAGGCCACATTTTTGAACATAATGTAAACAATTATGTAAACACTCACCCACCCGGACATGTCAAACTGTAAATTACTTTCACATTCAGTGTGCAGGGCATGAGCGCCGGATAGCCATGTGTGTTGTCGCAATTGCATAACAGACTACGACCTGGGCTTCACTGTCGTGGCTCACGAAACCCGGCGATTTATGCACCTTCTATTACCTGTACTAGATTAGACCCTGCCGCGCAGTTTTGCTTGTGATTTCGGTAAAAATGTCTGATATCACGTTAAGTTGCGGTCTGACCACTCATTACCAGAGGCGCTGAGATTTTACTCTTTGCTTATTGACTGACTGTGCAGATTGACCTGGCGTCAGCATAGGAGGGCATGTCACGCCGGCAACCAGTCCATTGGCCTGCAGTTTTACACTTATACTTTAGGCTAAGACAGCCACTTTATCACGGCATAGCACAGACACCTCCAACCAGTCCTGCTGACCGCAAATTTACTGCCTTTCACCGACAATTACGTAAGCGAAGTTGGATATTCAGTTAAGGCTTTCTTCAACTAGACTAAAAATCACCCTACCAATCGAGCTGAAAATCAGTAGTATCACTGTACGTTAATAAGGTTTTACGAATCTTTTACCCACAATAACAATCACCACGCGGAATACCGCCGAAGTAATGTGGTCTTAGTATGACAATATCCAAACAACAAGCCTGGGCACAGTTCTGGCAACAGGGTAATGCCTCTGGCTGTATCCAAAGCCAGGGGCACCACGCTTACGGTCGCCCGTATGAAGATTACTGGCAGACGTTCTTCACCCGACTGCCGGCAGAGTGCAGGTTACTGGATGTCTGCACCGGTAACGGCGCGATTGCCGCCTTAGCGAGCAGGTTCAGCCGTGAAAACCATTGCCGCTATAATATTCACGGTTTCGACCAGGTGCCGGTCAATGCCGACATTATTCGTGAATCGCCGCTGCTTCAGCACGTCACCTTTGCCGCAAATGGCAACCTGGAAAGCCTCCCTTATAGCGATAATGACTTTGACACCATTACCTGTCAGTTTGGTGTCGAGTACACCCACCTCCCTTACAGCCTGAAAGAAATAAGCCGCGTACTGCGCCCGGAAGGCAGCGCCGCGTTTGTGGTACATAGCGATCAGGGCATGACTACGCTCGCTGCCCGACAGGGCCTGCAATTTATTCACCAGCTGTATGAAGAGATCCGGTATCTGGATGCATTGCGAACATTTACGGTGCAGTTTTATAAAGAGCGACACAGCGGTGCACCCAGCCCGCAACTGCGTGCGTGTAATGATGGTCTGGTGTCAGCAAAAAATAAGCTGGATGCCTTTGCCCATGAATCAGAGGCTGCCCCGTTAGTCCGTGACCTGATAAATGTGACGCGACACGTCTTATCTCATCACGGGTCACTAACCGTTGAACACGCGCTGGAGCACATCGGCGCCGTGGCAGACGCTGTGGAAGCCCACCGACTGCGACTGGCAATGTGTCAGGACGCCGCGCTGAATGAAGATGGGCTGGCAGCACTTATTGGGCTGGCGGGAAAGAATGGCTTGCAGTTAACGCAGCAACGCGCTATCAAGGACATGGACGGAACGCTTTTAGCCGATGCAGTAGAATTTACCCGGCAGTAAAGGTAACAGGGATGACAACAGCGCAATTACAACAGGCATGGTCGCAGGCCGTGGCCCTTTATCAGCGTAAGCAGTATGCCGCCGCATTATCACTTTGCGAGCAATTAGCGGCAACACAGCCAGCCCCGCAGATCCGCCTGCTACTGGCACACTGCTACCGAAAAACCGGCCAGCAGCAACGGGCCATGCGTGTCTACCAGCAGCTGCTAAAAACGGCGCCGGATAATCCGGACGTGCTGTGTGGTCAGGCGGGCATATACCTGGATAAAGGCGATATTGCCCGGGCCAGGCAATGTTATACCCGGGCACTGCGCGCTAACCCCAAACATTATGACGCGCACTTTAACTTTGCCCGCTTGCTCAGTGACCATGATGATGCCGGTCAGGCGGCCGACTATTACGGGCGAGCGGCGAAACTGACGCAACACCCGCTCGCCGCCGAGCTCGCCCAGGCCCAATGCTGGCTTCAGTGCGGCCAGCACCGACAGGCCGTTGACCGGCTACAGGCGCTGCAACAACAGCAGCCCGGTAATTATACAGTCAGCGTCACACTGGCCTCCGCCTATAAACAGTGTTCTGACTTTGCCAGTGCCCAGGCCATCCTGACAAAACTGCATACCGCCAATGCGGACGACCACAGAGTAAATCAGTTACTGGCCGACGTGGCATTTGAAGCCGGCGACTATGCTACGGCCGAGCACCACTATACGCTGTTGCTCGCGCAAAACCCGCTCAACAGTAAGGCGGTACAGGGTCTCGCCCAGACACGCTGGATGCTGTGCGACAGTCGCTGGCAGACGGTATATAAAGACGCGCTGACCAAGGCGCCCGACGATCGCGCTATCCTCAGTGCGTATGCGTTGCATTTAATAAAAGCAGAGCTGCTGGATGATGCCTACCAGCTGTTAGGCCACCGCCCCGATGCAGTCACCTCCCATCCGCCACTGGCGGCCATGCTTGGCTTGCTGGAACGGGAACGGGGTGACATTGCAGCGTCCTGCCAGCGCCTGCAAAAAGCGGTTAAATTACACCCCGGGGTAAATGAGCTGCAAAAAGAGCTGGCCATTACACTGATGTGCAACCAGCAAACTGCTGAAGCAGGAAAAATCATTAAGGGGCTTATGCGCAAGGAGCCCTGGAATAAGGGCTGGATTGCCCACCAAAGCGCCTTAGACAAGCTTGAGCAACACACCACGGCCTATGCCGGACTGCACAACTACCGTGAGTTCGTCTATGCCAACCCCATCACCACCCCTGACGGGTTTGCCGATAATAACGCCTTTAATACCGCGCTGGCGGCGGATTTAAATCAGCTTCACCAGCGTCTGCACGCGCCGCCGGTTGAACAGTCGCTGCGTACCGGCACACAAACTTTTGGCAACCTGTTCGACCAGCCGATTGCTAACGTACAGGCGCTCAAGCAAGCCATATCTGACCAGGTCGCCCGCTATATCAGGCAGCTGCCCAGGCTACCCGGCCACCCGTTGTGCGGCATAAAGACCGACCAGTTCGATTACTCCGGCTCATGGTCAGTCAGACTGGCCGGCAGCGGCTATCACCGCAACCATTATCATCACGAGGGCTGGATAAGCGCCTGCTATTACGTCACATTACCCGATGCCCTCGCCCACAAGGGGCAGGGCTGGATTAAGTTTGGGCAGCCTGAGATCAGTCATCAGTTGCCTTTTGAGCCCGACTTTGTGCTTAAGCCTCAGGCCGGTCACGTGGTGCTCTTTCCGTCATATATGTGGCACGGCACAGTGCCGTTTGAGTCTGACGGTCACCGACTGACTGTTGCATTTGATATCGTACCGGCATAAGCAAACCATAATAATAAGGAGATAATATGTTCTGGGGAAAAATGACGCCTGAAAAAGGTAAAGAGGACGTCACCCGCCGTCATCCAGACGTGCTTGAAATGTCAAAGGGTGAAATGTTCCTGGCCGCCTGCATGAACGTATTTCGTAATGCGTACGGATTTGTTGAGGCCACCAATGAAGGCCTGGCCAAAGACAGCCAGGGTAATCCCCTGCCCCTCTACACGTATCCTGCCATTGAGTACCTGCAACAGTTTGACTATCAAACCAAACGTGTCTTTGAATTCGGTGCCGGTGCCTCTACCCTGTTCTGGATGGCCCGCGCTAAACAGGTGGTAAGCATTGAAAACAATCCACAGTGGCATCAGTTTGTCAGTCAGCAAACAGCCGAGAACGGCAATACCAGCGTGCTGTTAGCCCAGGGAGACAGCTTTCCGTTTACGCTGGCCGATCAGCAAGGCGACTTCGATGTGATAGTGGTTGATGGTGGCGGTTATCGCTACGACTGCGCGGTGCAGGCGGTAAACAAATTGGCCAAAGGCGGGGTGATTATTCTGGACAATGCTGACTGGCATCACCAGACTGCTGCGTACTTAAAACAGCAGGGATTATTGCAGGTGGATATGACCGGATTTAAACCGTGTGAATCGCATACTTCGACAACATCGCTGTTTCTGCACAGAGAGTTTGATTTTCCGGTGGCAGGTGACCGTCAGCCCGCATTCGGTATGGGCGCCAAACATTTGCACTCCAGCGACTGGGACAAACCGTACGCTAAACAGCCATAAAAAAGCCTGCATAGTGCAGGCTTTCGGTATTTTATGTTGCGTGGTTGCTTACTGACCGGTAACCGCGCTTTCGTGGGCCATACGGCGTTGCACGTTTTCCATTTCCTGGCGGGCAGCTTCCCGCGCCACTTCACGCTGACGCGGCGTCATGCACACTTTCTTCTTCAGGTTTGAGCCGGTCACCCGGGTGTATTCACATACCAAATCTTCGCGATCGTCGCCGGCCTTAGCAATCTGGTCGTCAGAAGTAGCACAGCCACCAAGCGCCGTTAAGGTTGCAAGGGCTGCAATTCCGATTAGTTTTTTCATTTCATACAATCCTTTATTTGTAGATTAAGATCCTGTTTACGGCTAAATCAAACCGTCGTACAGGAATAACACAGTTGCTGTATACATTCTACCCAGATGCGGTCAGTTACCGTACCGCCACCTCTGCATTTTACCTTCAAACTGTGGCAAGATACTTTCCCGCTTGTAATAGCGACATGAGTACTGGGCACTGCTGTAGGAAATATCATACTCCTAACCTTTGGCCGGTGTGTGAAATTAAATGTAAATAGGTATGTATGCCCGCAATCACTTTAAACGAGATTTCCATGCTGATGCATAACGCTGACTACGGGCAGGCCAGTGCACGCTTAACCCAGTTTTTACACGATCATCCCGACCACCCCCAGGCCTTGTGGTTGTCAGTGCAGTGTTATTATGCGCAACGGAATATACCGGCAATGTGGTCGTCGGCAGATGCGTTACTCAGGCAAGCCACCACGCCGGTGCAGGTGTTTGAGCGTATTGCAGATATGCTATCGGCACAGCATGCGCTGTCTCAGGTCGTGGACGTGTACCGCCTGCTCGTTGCCCGTTTACCGGACCATCCGCTGGCACATTTCAATCTTGCGTATGCGCTGGCCCGGATCCCACACGTGGATGAGTCTGTCCGCCATTATAAAACAGCGCTCGAGCTTGGCATTGATAAGCCTGAGGAAGTATGGCTGAACATCTCGGCCGTGCTGGCCAAAGCGCACCGTAAACACGAGGCGTTAGCGACACTGTATACCGCCTGTGAACAGCATCCTGATGACATCAGCCTTAAGTTTAATCTGGCGACATTGCTTGAGGAGATCGCGGATAAGCCCGCGGCAGTGGCGGCATATCGCGACATATTAAACCGCCAGCCTGCCACCGAGCATGTGTTTGAACGCATGGCCAATGCCCATGCGCTCGGTCCGACGGATAACGACATTATTAGCACGGTAACCAGCCTGGCAGAGTCGCGGCAGTGTTCTGCTCAGCAGGCTGAGAGTATTTATTACGGGTTAGGCAAGTTTCATGATGGTCAGGGAAATTACTCTCAGGCTTTTGACTATCTGGACAAAGCCAACGCCTTATCCCGACAACGAATGGGGCCATTTGACCCACAGGCGTTCGAGGAGTTAATTGATAATATTATCGCGGCGTTTCCCGCCCGCCGGCCTGGCCTGAGCGATGCTGAAAGCAGCGCAGCCCCCATTTTTATCTGCGGCATGTTTCGTTCGGGTACCACCCTGGTGGAACAAATTCTCAGTCGGCACCCCGCAGTGAGCTGTGCCGGGGAGCAGCCATTTTTTGTCAACCTGACGCATGCTACCGGTCAGCAGTGGCTTGTCTGTGCACATGAGCAGGCATGGTTGCGCAAGGTTAAAGAGGATTATGAGACCCAATTACGCCGGCAGTTTGGGCAGGTCTCACATGTCACCGACAAGCGGCCGGATAATTTATTGTACATTGGCCTGATCAAAGCGTTGTTCCCCAATGCACGCATTCTGCTCACCCGGCGCCATCCATTGGATACACTGTTATCTATTTACGGCCAGCATCTGGGTGGCAACCAGCATTATGCCAACAGCACTGCTGATATCGCGGCCTATATTACCGCCACCGAGAAGCTGGCGGCGCACTGGTGTGACATATACGGCGATGACATTCATGTGGTCAGGTACGAATCCCTGGTTCAGCAACAGGAAGCTCAGACCCGCGCCATGCTCGCCTATACCGGGCTTCCCTGGGACCCGCGCTGCCTGGCGTTTGACCAGTCCGAAAATGCAGTCGCTACGGCAAGTGTCTGGCAGGTAAGAAATAAGATGTATACCAG
>JBPEWW010000159.1:0-7449 GCA_052032275.1 Alteromonas sp.
CTGTGGGATATTAAGCTGGATGTGGGCCAGTCTGTGCGAACCATTAAAGACACAGTCAAACTGGCTAAAGACGACATTACCATTGCCACCAACCTGGTCGAGAGCCGGTTGCTAAGTGGCAGTGAAGCGGTATTTGAAAAGCTGTGGGAAGAAGTTAATGGCCGGAATACCTGGACCAGTCAGGCCTTTTTCGCCGCCAAGTACAAAGAACAAAAAGCGCGTCATGCCAAGTTTAACGGCACCGCTTACAATCTGGAGCCCAACGTAAAAGAAAACCCGGGCTGTTTACGGGATATCCAGTCTATTGGCTGGGTCGCCAAGAAGCACTTCAAAGAGTACGACGGCTGGAATCTGGTGGGGCATGGATATTTTACGGAGCAGGAGCACAGTGAGCTCATCACCTGTCGCATGCATCTGTGGAAAATCCGCTGTGCCCTGCACCTGGTCGCCGGGCGCAGTGAAAACCGGCTACTGTTTGACTATCAGCCGGATGTGGCCCGCATGCTGGGTTACGGCGATGAGGGTAAAGTTTCGGTTGAACGTATGATGCGCGACTTTTTCCGCGTGGTCCGCCGGGTCTCGGAGCTCAATGAAATGCTCCTGCAACGGTTTCGGTATGACATGCTGAATCAGACGGTGCAGTCCACGACCCACATAAATCACCAGTTCAGTTTACTGGATGGCATGATTGCGCCGCGCACTGAGAACGTGTTTGCCACGCCGGAAGATATTCTCGACTTTTTGAAGCTGATAGCCGATACCCCTGACGTTAAAGGGTTAGAAACAGACTGTATTCGTCAGTTGCGTGATGCGCACCGCAAGTTTGAAACCGCCTATTTTGTTGAACGGGCGTTATGTCGCGATAAGCTGATCCTGCTGTTCCGCCACCCGCACTTTTTTGATTATGCGTGGGATGTCATGCATCAGTACGGCATTCTGCAGGCCTACCTGCCCGAGTGGGACGCCATTGTTGGCATGATGCAATTCGATTTATTTCATGCCTACACGGTAGATGAGCACACACACCGGCTGGTAAAAAATGTCAATCACTACTTCGCAAGTGATAACACTGAGTTTCCGCGCTGCCGGCGAATTTGCCGGCATCTGGATAAACCGGAAGTGCTCTATATCGCGGCCATCTTTCACGATATCGCGAAAGGCCGGGACGGCGACCATTCCACACTGGGTGCCCAGGACGTAGAAAAATTCTGTAGCCGCCATGGTCTGCCCGCGGACGATGCGGCGCTGATAAGCTGGCTGGTCGAAAACCATCTGCTGATGTCAGTGGTGGCACAGCGCCGCGATATTTACGACCCGGATGTGATCACTGAATTTGCCAGTGAAATGCGCAGCCATACCCACCTGAATTTACTGTATGCGCTGACCCTGGCCGACATTCGCGCCACCAATGATAACCTCTGGAACGACTGGAAAGCCTCCCTGCTGCGAGAGTTGTACCTGATGACGCAAAAGGCGCTGGATAATGGCCTTCGGTGTCAGGTCACCCTGAACGAACGGGTAGATATGCACAAGCACCAGAGCCGTCAGATGATCATTGAGTACGGTATTGATATGGACGCCGTCGATGGCTTGTGGGCCAGGCTGGACGACGATTACTTTGTGCGCTTTAAGCCAGCCCAGATTGCCTGGCATACTCAGGAAATTATTCGTGCCCAGATGGACTGGATGGATAACGACAATCCCCGTCTGCTGGTCACGGCGAATGACAACAGCGCAAAGGGCGGTACCGAGATCCTGATTTACGGCAAAGATCGCAAAGCGCTGTTTGCGCAGGTGGCCTCGGTGCTGGATAGCCGCAACTGTTCTATTCACGACGCCCACGTTACCGTTACCAAAGACGGCTACGTGTTCGACAGTCTGCTGGTACTGGAAAACGATGGCGAACGCCTGTCATCAGCCCGGATCCAAACGCTGTTAAAGGCTATCCACGATCAGCTGGAAAAACCTGGCCGCGCCCATGATAACCGCCGTAAACTGCCCCGCCAGATGCGACAGCTGGATGTCCCCACTAAAATACGGTTTTTTACGGTGGGCGATGAAGCTACACTGGTCGAACTGGAAGCGCTGGATGCGCCGGGGATCCTCGCCAAGGTCGGCCACGCCTTTGTCGACTGCAACGTCACGCTGCGGCTGGCGAAAATTTCAACCATTGGCGAACGGGCAGAAGATATTTTTATTGTCAGCAATGAGGCTGGCAAACCATTAACCCAAGACCAACAGGTCGCGCTGAAAAAGCAAATCCTGTTTAAACTCGATCAACTTGAAGATATCACCATACCATGAATGAATTAAAAGCCATTATTGAGCAGGCCTTTGAAAACCGCGATACCATCAGCCCCTCGACCGCACCGGAAGATGTGAAGCAAGCCGTAGCCGACGCGATAAACCTGCTGAACACAGGCAAGGCCCGCGTGGCCGAAAAAATTGCGGGTGAATGGGTCGTTCACCAGTGGCTGAAAAAGGCGGTATTGTTGTTTTTCCGTCTGCACAATAACGCGGTCATCGACGGCGCCGAAAGCCGCTTTTACGACAAGGTACCGCTGAAGTACGCCAATTATACCGAGCAGCAGTTTGCCGCTGAAGGCGCACGCATCGTGCCGCCCGCCGCTGTGCGGACAGGGACTTTCATCGGTAACAATGCAGTGATCATGCCCTCCTATGTCAATATTGGCGCATTCGTTGATGAAGGTTCGATGGTAGACACCTGGGCCACTGTGGGCTCCTGTGCCCAAATTGGTAAAAACGTGCACCTGTCCGGTGGCGTAGGCATTGGCGGCGTGCTGGAGCCGCTTCAGGCTAACCCCACGATCATTGAAGACAACTGCTTCATTGGCGCGCGCTCTGAAATTGTCGAAGGGGTGATTGTTGAAGAAGGTGCCGTGATCTCCATGGGTGTCTACATTGGCCAGAGCACCCGTATTTACGATCGGGAAACCGGGGATATTCATTATGGACGGGTGCCGGCCGGCTCGGTCGTCGTGCCGGGTAACCTGCCGGGTAAAGACGGCAGCTACAGTCTGTACGCAGCCATTATTGTGAAGAAGGTTGATGCAAAAACCCGTGCCAAAGTCGGCATTAACGCACTGCTGCGCAGCGCCGAATAACAGGGTTAGCCAATATTAAAAAAAGCGGCTGGTCATGACATGACCAGCCGCTTTTTTTTTAAGGGGTAAGCCCGCCGCGGCGGTTGCGCATTATGCGTACAATTTATCTTTGATACCCAGCACCCATTCTGTCACGTCCGCTTCCGGCTCAAGGGTTTCAATGGCATCCACTTCCAGCATATCTGCCACAGGTTGCCCTTGTAATTCCAGCAATAATTCATGCATTTGCCGGCCACCACCGCAATAGGTTTCACCGTAACTGCTGTCACCCAGGGCCGCCACGGCGAAAGGCTTGCCATTAAGCAGCGGAAATGCATCTTTTAAGTCAGAATATACAAACTCCAGATTAGGCGGTAGGTCGCCCTGCCCGGTGGTTGAGGTCACCACCAGAATTGAATCAGCGTCGCTGAAATCGGAGACTTCAGGATCACTCAGTACTTCGCAGGCGAGTCCTTCGCCCTGCAGTTTTTTCTCTACTTCTTCTGCGACGTGCTGCGCATTACCGTAAACAGTACCTACAAATATTTTCAGTGTTGTCATGCCTGCCTCATTGATTGCCCGGTTAGTGTGTCAGATACCCCTGCCAGTCGTTCAGCAACGAGTGCATGGCCGGGTGAACCTGGGCGTGAATGTTTGTCCATTGCCCGGTGACCGGGTGCGAAAATCCTAGTTGTGTACAACTTAAGGCCAAATTCTCAAATGTAAATGCCTGGCGCAGGAATTTATTTTGTTTTCCGTCGCCGTGAGTGGTGTCGCCAATGATGGGATGCCGCAGATGTGCGCAATGACGCCGCAACTGATGCTTGCGACCGGTCAACGGCGATAATGCCACCAGTGAATAGCGGGAACTGGCATACCGGCCCGACGGCAGCGGCACCTCATAGCGTGCCAGGGCCGTATATTCAGTTTGCGCATTTTGCGGGGTAAGCTGCTGCCGGCGATGTTTATCAGCAATCTTGTCGAACCGGTAACGCAATGCATAATCTATCCGGCCACTGCCCTGCACGTGCCCCCGCACTATCGCCAGATATTGTTTACGCACCTGCTTTTGCATCAGCTGTATACCCAGCTGACTGGCCGTGGCTCCCGAATAGGCGAATAACAACACCCCCGAGGTTGGCCGGTCAAGACGGTGTACCGGATACACATGCCGGCCAAGCTGATCTCTGAGTAGCTGAACTGCAAAGCGGGTTTCGTGCCTGTCCAGTGGACTGCGGTGCACCAACAAGCCAGGCGGCTTATCAATCGCCACCAGATGCGCATCCTGGTGAAGTATTGTCAGCTCAGACATTAGCTGGGCCCGATGCAAGCCGGTCAAGACGTGTTAATGTCGCTATAATTGCTGTCTCTTGTGGCACATATACTTCCGCAGCGGGTGCGACATTCATTGCCGGCAGGGGCGCATGCTGGTCATCTAGCTGACGCAAACGGGGCAGAAAAACAAACTGTAGCCACTGCTGGAACGGGATAATGTCGGCAGCAAACGGCACCTGGCTGTCTACACCTTGTGGTGGCTGGTGTTGCGACCACAAGCCGGCCTCCTTAAGTTGCTGCTCCAACGTAGTTAATAACTGCATTGCCTTAGCCATAGTTACCTCTTCCTGCCCTAAACGCGGCGCAGTATATCGGGTTATGAAAAAAATTGCCTGTCCCGTCGCGGTAGCGAATACACTGCGGGGTTGGTAGAATAGCGCTCTTTTTGGGCAGGAGTATCACAGCAAGCATGAGCGCCTCGACTATTGAATCAATCAGTGAGTTTTTATTGCATGCCGGCACCAATTTTCAGGTTCTGGATCTGGGTCGCGGCATCGACGAGCTTTCCGCACAAGCGTTTCTGGACATCGAGAATGGCACCGTGCCTGCCCCCAAACCCCGCCAGCAACATGCCTGGTTCGCCATCGTCTTCTGGAATACCCAGGCTGCCACCCAGCACTATATCTGGTTTCTGAAGCTGCCATTGGATGAACAGGGCTTACTGGTTACCGCCTCGCGTAATCATTTTCTGGAAATAATTGTGGATGCACTGGGATCCAGTCTCGCCGATGATTCCGAGAAAGCCGAGAAACTGCCTGACAACCCCTATTCCTTTGTGCCGCCCCAGTCTCAGATGGCACAGTGCAACGCGAAAATAAAGGCCATGCTGGCCCTGCCTCTGTCAGATGGCGCGGCGCTGGCGCGGAATTACGCGATGGATCCAGCCAGTACCGACTGGCAAACCATTCCCGTACAGGGCATTGCTGATCTTGCCTTTCAACTGAACGACAACGAGCTTGAGTCCAGCCTGATCGACAATTTTGCCCGGTTTAACCCTGCGTTTCAGGACGCACTTATGCAGGCTTGTGAGGCAGTTTCCATAAGCGACAAATTACAAACCGTGTTTTTAAACAGGCTGGCCAGCGATGAGCAAATAAACCTCGCTGCTTTACGCGGCGTTGCCGCCGCGGAGCGTCAGCCTGATCTGGCTGCCAGCGTAGCCAGGCTGCTTGACCATCAGGCGCTGGGCATCGATGGGCTGAGCGTTATTGCCGCCCGCCACTTCACCCAGTTTGATGAAGCATTGACCAAGCAGTTTTTTGAGACCGTAGCGCAAGTTGACGAACGGGAATCACTGGATGGTCAGCTGTTCAGCGGACTGTTTGCGGATTTGGTACAGATCCCGTCATTACGGCGTCAGGTCTTGCTGATGCTTCGGGACGAAAACCGCAGTCCGCAACTGGCTGCCGCCATTGGCCGTTTATTCCAGCAAACCCGGAGTAACTAAGACATGTCGTTGGGTGAGCTGACTTTATGGCTGGCAATTGGGCTGGTAGCGTTTCAGTTCTGGCGCATCCGCAGTATCAGCGAACGGGCGAACGCATATGCCCGTGATTACTGTAACCAGCATAATTTACAGTTACTGGCCATTGCCAGGCGTAAAACCCGGCTTTATACCAAACGCGGTAAGCTAGACTGGTACAGTGAATTTTTGTTTGAGTTTTCAGGTAACGGCGAAGATCGCTATACCGGTGAAATTCACTTCGTGGGCACGTACGTGGCAAAAACCGTCCTGCCCCCTTACCGGGTGAATTAAGGCTACCCACTGGCTAAGTAAGCAGGCCCTAAAATGAAAAAAGCGGTAGCTTGCGCCACCGCCTTTTATGAATTTTGAGTGTCCCTCTCAGCGTTCCATTGCGACTTAAATCATCCCGATTAAAATCCCTATACGCCCCTTTCCGTCTTTTCTCGCACCATCCTGTGCGAGCTACTCATCCTTAAGCAGGTCCCTTTCCATTACTCCGTAATTTAACTGCACATCCTCCATGCAGCATTCTTCATCCTGAAGTTGTCCCGTGCGTTTATCCTTAAACGTGTCCTGTTCTTCATCCCTGACAGCTACCTGTCCTTTGATAGCATTACTCATCCTGAGTAAGTGCTTATCAGCGTCCTGCTGATAAAAAGCCATCCTGGCGGCGCATCATCCTGAGCGCAATCTGGATCCCTGAGAAGTCCTGCTGCCATCCTGACCGCATTCCCTTTTCCTGTCATCCACTGACACCTGCCTTCCTGTGCCGGTATTCCCGTCCTGGGTTGTCCAAGCAATCCATTCGTCATCCTGACTCGTCGTGTTTCCTTGTGACGTGTATATAGTAGATCCATGAGGATTCTTTGCTACACCGAATTACAAAAATTTTAACTTCGAAAAGTGATCAATTTTCGGCCCTCATCAAAAAGTATAATAATATCAATGACTTTATACTAAAGTATAATTACAGCTACACAGATCTTTGTTCTATATCGCACAGTTTTGTAGGAGATATCGTACAAACTGTTTAGGCAGATGGGAAAAAAGGCCAGTTTTGGTGCGCCTACCAAAATAACGGGGTCACAAATAATGGGTCGGAGTAATTTTTCAATACTGAACTCTGACCCCATTATGTTTCAATACTAGTGAATACTTCTCAGCAGTTGGCCACTCGTGTCGACGTCAAACGACAAAAAACTTTTGTTTAACGCGATTGACGCAGAGCATAGCAAGTCGGGCTGATTAACAAAATCTTTGGCTGATGCGACAACGTTAAAATAATCGTCAGACTGCTGCTTCACCTTTCTAACAACCTCTTGGATAAGGGACTGCTGCGTTTCTTTGTCTAAGTTACTATGCTGGTTTCGGAATGTGCGTATCAGATGCGCAATAGCTTTGTTTTTCAATGCCTGTGTCTCCGGTGAAATATCGCCTTCATTGCCGTACCGCCTCGCAAAGGGAACTTCTTCTGGATAAACGAGTGAAGCACATGCTAGTGGGTACTTTTCTTGCAACTCCTCCATGTGGATTACTTGCGTTTCA
>JBPEWW010000016.1:0-4698 GCA_052032275.1 Alteromonas sp.
TGTCATCGCGTGCGAAGACGGGTTGTCGATTTTACAGAGCGGGTAAGAGAGAGCTACAGTATGCGTAGCATTACCGGTCGGTAAGTTGAAATGGGCTGGGTAATGAACCGGTGAGGTGCACATTGCAATTGACCGGTTTAAGAGGAACGCGCACACAGAGAGTCCTGTGTGCGCAGATACGCCACTAATTAAAACGCGTAGCGCGCTGTAACGCTTAAAATTGAAAAGTCGTCAAACATCTTGTAGCTTGCGCCCAGTCCCAGCTGCTCACTGACGTACACAGTCGCACCCGCTTTGAGGCTGGCATCTGAAATGTCGTAGTCAGAAATTTTGATATAGCCGACTTCACCAAACAGCTCCACATTCTCTGTAACATGCGAGCGAATGCCCACATAGCCGCCGTAGCCGCTTTCAGAGTCAGATTCTGATTCGCCAAAGCCTGATACTTCAAAGCCCACACGCTCGTAAGACACGGCAGCATACACGTCTGTCATCGGTGACAGATCAGTAAAATAGCCCAGCGCGATGGTGGTAAACGAGGTATCTAAATCCAGTGACGAGCCGAACATAGAGACATCGTCAGACGCGGACAGGTACTCGCCCCGGACAAACACGTTGGTGCCCATCTGCACTGAACCTTCCAGGTTAAAACCAGAAGGCTCACTGTCCATGTCATCCACGTCAAGCTGAGAATAACCGCCCTGCACATAGTTCCATGCTGGTGAAGAAACGGTATGGTCATCTGCGAAGGCAGCGCCCGCGAACAGAAGGCTGGTCACTGTTGCCAGCGTAACTTGTTTAATTTTCATTATGTTTCCTTAAGTACACGAAAACCCGGCATCATCCTTATGATTGCCTTGTGTATATCAGGTCTGTTGACTGCCTGATTCGCGCAAAAATATGCCGGAATGTGAGGCTAAATACAAGCATCATGTTGGTATCGGTCAAAAAGTATTAAGGGTGTGAATAATCATTGGGCATGCAAACGACAGCGCAGCGTGGCACTGTTCAGCTCACCGTTGTGTGATTAAACGAACGCCGAACAATTGCCATCCTGCGCCACATTGGATACATTTTGCGTGCGGCCTCTTTGCTGGGTTCAGTGCTCTGTAAGCAGATGTCCGTAACAATAAATACAACAATAATATAAGGATGTAGTGATGAATTGGTATCTGGCCGTTTTAAAGCAGTATGCAACGTTTTCAGGGAGAGCCCGTCGCAAGGAATACTGGTTTTTCATGCTGTTTAACCTGCTGTTCACAGTGGGGTTAACGGTGCTGGACATGGTGTTTGGCACCTACAACGCGGAGATGGGCTGGGGCGCATTAAGTCTTGTGTATACGCTGGCGGTACTGCTGCCTTCTTTAGCGGTTACTGTGCGGCGTCTGCACGACTCTGGTAAAGCCGGCTGGTGGATACTGCTTGTCTTTATTCCTGTTATCGGGGGCATCATCATGCTGGTACTGATGTGCCTGGACAGCAAACCGGATAATGAATACGGGCCCAACCCCAAACACGCGCTGTAAGTTTTTGTTGAGCCAGCCGGTATGCCACCGGCTGGCTGTAGCAGCGCTGCCTGGCAGCGCTGTGGTTTTCTTTTCCCGTTGGGACTTGCCTGGCTTCCTGCCCGTCAACCTGGTAGCACACCACAGTTGCCCGGCGCCGATTAGCGCTGAAGGGTGTAAAAGCACCCTGGATCCCCCTAAAAACTGCACCAAATTTCAGATTGTCAGTATGAATATGTAACCAGAATAAAATATGTCGCTTTGCCGGGTAAACGGATTTGCGTCGCGCCCGTATGTCATCAGAGGTTACGACCGGCAGGTTACATTGCGCATACGAAGGACTGATTGTGATTTGGGTATTGGGATTACACATAGTAACACTGCTTATCTGGCTGGCTTCAGTGCTGTATGTGCCGCTGCTAATTGCCGCTGAGTCGAAAGAACAGCGTCCGTTTAACGAACCGCCGTTTCAGTTTGGCTCCGTGGCGCGGATGGTGTTTATTTACGTGTCCGTCCCGGCCGCCATCATAGCCATCACGGCAGGCACGATTGTCTTTATGCTCAATGACAGTAAAACGTTTTGGTTAGTAGCGAAGCTGACGCTGGTAACGTTGTTAACCATTTTGCATGCCAGTCTCGGCCTGCTTATCGCCCGGCTGGAACGGCAGCAAATGCAGTATCTGGGGTTGTGGAGCCACTGCATGCTGGTGGCGATGATGCTGTGTGCCATGGCCATCATCTGGATAGTGCTGGCCAAACCGGCTGTGCCGGAGTTTGTACCATGGCCTTTCTAGTGATCTTTGTGGCTTTCGTCTTTCAGCGGTACGTCTACGCCAACGGCGTACTCGTAAACAAGCTGCGCACCCAGCAAACCGGTGATGCTCACCAGTACCGCAGCCAGAATACCCACGAACAAGCCCCAGGGCATGATAAAGGCCGCCGGATCGTCGCCCCACCGCAGGATCAGATTAAGCGCGGTCAGCGACAGGGTCATCACCGCCAGCAGCGCATGGGCAGTGGCGGCCACAATGTGCCGGATCATGCGCACCAGTATCACATCAATGGCACCGGCAATGCTTGCCAGCGTACCCAGTCCAAGACCAAGGGCAGCCAGCCAGTAACTGGCTTTAGCCCAGAACAGGTTGTTGGTGATGACATAGGCAATGTCAGTGACGACCAGAAAATACAGGCTCACAATTGGAAAGTGGATCAAAGCCGGATGGAGAGGATGACCATTAATTGCGGCGCGGCTTATGATTTTCTGGTTTGCCATGGACAGTCACTTCTTTCAACAGTGAGAAGGGTGGTCAGTTGTTGAATAGGTTAACAGAATACGGCGTGCTTTCCAGTGCGCTCTTGTTTGTCGGTGGCGCTGATAGCGCCCCCCTGTCAATTTTAGATCCGGCCGGCCCGGCCGCCAGAGACATTACCGCTGTCTGGTGGGCAATGTTCTGGGGCGGTACGCTGGTATTACTGGCTGTGAGCGGGCTCTGGCTGTTTGCCATCTTCCGCCGTAAGCGGGACTATAATGACCAGGACACCCGCCGGGTGATGCGAACCATGGTGTATGCCGGTGGCATCGGCCTGCCCTCGGTAAGTATTGCGCTAATACTGGTGTTTGGTATTCCGTCTGGCCACAGTATGCTGCCCTGGCCAGGTGACGATACACTACGCATCCATGTGCATGCCCGGCAGTGGGCCTGGGACGTTCACTATCCCCAGCAAGATCTGCACCTTACCAATGAAATTCATTTGCCGGCGGGCAGCCCGGTAGATATCACTGTGACCAGTGAGGATGTGATCCATGGCTTTTGGGTTCCCCGGCTGGGTGGAAAAATAGACGCGATCCCCGGCAAGACAAACGTGATCCGGCTGCAGGCCGACGAACCCGGTGAGTATGGCGGGCAGTGCGCCGAATATTGCGGGCAGTCTCATGCCTTTATGCATTTTACAGTAATTGCGCACACCGAAGCCGGATTCTCATCCTGGCTTAGCAGCCAGCGCGAGGGCCAGCGTGATGAGTAACCCGCAACTGCATAACCGCATGGCCAAAGTATGGGATAACCTGCCGGGCTGGGGCAACCTGGCAGCGGTCAATCATACCTCTATCAGTAAACGCTTTATGCTGACCGGGGTGGCTTTTTTCTTTGTGGGGATTACGCTGGCGATGCTGATCCGCACGCAACTGGCCAAGCCCGGGCAAAGTCTGCTGGATGCCGATGCCTACGCTCAGGTGTTCACCATGCACGGCACCATCATGATGTTTTTGTTTGCCATTCCGGTGCTGGAAGGCGCGGCCATGTACCTGGTGCCCAAAATGATAGGCACCCGCGATCTGGTGTTTCCCCGGCTCAGCGCCTTTGGCTATTACTGTTATCTGTTCGGGGGGCTGATTGTGCTGTCCAGTCTGGTGCTGGGTATTGCGCCCAGCTCCGGGTGGTTTATGTATACGCCCCTCTCGGGTGCTGAATACTCGCCGGGACCTGGCTCGGATTTCTGGCTGCTCGGGATTACCTTCGTAGAGATATCGGCAGTCTCGGCAGGCATTGAGCTGACAGTCTCTATCTTACGCACCCGCGCGCCGGGCATGTCACTGGCGAAAATGCCCATTTTTTGCTGGTATATCCTGGCTATGGCGCTCATGATTGTGTTCGGCTTTCCACCGCTGATCCTGGCCAGTATCCTGCTGGAACTGGAGCGTGCCGCGCAGATGCCGTTTTTTGACCCTGCCGCCGGCGGCGACCCTTTGTTATGGCAACACCTTTTCTGGCTGTTCGGGCACCCCGAGGTGTATATCATTTTTCTGCCCGCCGCCGGGATCGTCTCTACCATTTTGCCGGTGTTCGCCGGACGTCCGCTGGCTGGTTACCGCTGGCTGGTGTTGTCGGTGATCACCACCGGCTTTATTAGCTTCGGGTTGTGGGTGCACCATATGTTTACCGTCGGTATCCCGCAACTGGCCCAGGCGTTTTTTTCGGTGGCCAGTATGCTGGTGGCCGTACCCACCGCCATCCAGGTATTTGTATGGATGGCGACGCTGTGGACCGGGCGGGTACGGTTTGAACTGCCCATGCTGTGGATTTGCGGTTTCCTGTTTATTTTTGTGTGCGGCGGGCTGACCGGTGTAATGCTGGCCCTGGTCCCGTTTGACTGGCAGGTCCATGACACCCACTTCGTAATTGCGCATTTTCAC
>JBPEWW010000160.1:0-3555 GCA_052032275.1 Alteromonas sp.
AGAAGGTCCCTGAGGTAATTACCCCTTCACCGTTTTCAGTGCGCACTTTTTGACCGTGACGGAGCACGCCCTTGTCGGTCATCACCAGTCCAATCAGTTTGTCGGTGCCTGCTTCACGCTGTGCTTCCAGCGCCTTGCGGCCGACAAAATCACGATCGGCCGGCTCCCACGTAATGGTCCAGCCCATGTTGGCCGCCAGTGGTGATACGGTTTCATCCATATCCTGGCCATACAGGTTCATGCCGGCTTCCAGGCGCAGGGTATCACGAGCCCCCAGACCACAGGGTTTGACGCCCGCATCCAACAGGCCTTGCCAGAATGCGGCAGCCTGCGCCACCGGCACCATAATTTCATAGCCCGCTTCACCGGTGTAACCCGTCGTGGCAATAAACAAATCTTCTGCCTGCACGCCAAAAAACGGCTTCATACCCGCGACCGCTTCTTTTTGCGCGGCACTGAATAAGGTGGCGGCTTTGTCTTTCGCGTTGGGTCCCTGAACCGCAATCATGGCGAACTCTGAACGCTCGGTGATGCTGACCTCAAAGCCTTCTGCACAGCCGTTCAGCCAGTTCATGTCTTTTTCCCGGGTCGCAGAGTTCACCACCAGCCGGTAATTGGTGTCATCGAAATGGTAAACAATCAGATCGTCTACCACGCCGCCGTCTTCATTCAGCATGCCACTGTACAGGGCCTTACCTTTGTCTTTCAGTTTTTCCACATCGTTAGCAAGCAAATACTGCAGATAGGCTTTCGCCTGTGCACCGGTGACATCTACGATGGTCATATGTGACACATCGAACATACCGGCATCCTGACGAACGGCGTGATGTTCTTCTATTTGAGAACCGTAATTAATTGGCATTTCCCAGCCAAAGAAATCCACCATCTTAGCACCGGCTTCCAGGTGCTTGGCGTGTAGGGCAGTCGTACTGGTCATTCGACTCACTCTTAATTGTGATAAAAACGTTGCAGAGTATAGAAAGAGTCCTGGCAATCAACAAATTGGAATTTCTTATCCATACATTTACATTTATAATGTATTAACCACTTAACATCAGAAATGCAAATCAAATGAAACAGCTGTCGATGGATAACCTGCGCACCTTTGTCAGCGTGATTGAGCAGGGCGGCTACGCCCGGGCCGGCGAATGGCTGGGGCGCTCCCAGCCTGCCATCAGCCTGCAAATCAAGAAGCTGGAAGCCCAGTTAGATCGAAAGCTGTTTACCAAGGTGGGACAACGTCATATGCCCAGTGCGGATGGCAACTGGCTCTACCCTAAAGCAAAAGAAATGCTGGAGATGAATGATGCCATTTTTCGCAGCCTGACCCCGGCACCGCTCAGCGGGCGATTGCGACTGGGGATCCCCAGTGAATTTGCCTCGACTCTGTTGCCCGGCCTGATTGGTGAGTTTTCAAAACGCTACCCTGATGTGTCGCTGGAGGTGACCTCTGCCCTAAGCCGGGATTTGCTGCACCCTGCCCAGCGGGAGCATTTCGATTTGATCCTGGCGCTGGTCAACCCGGCTCAAACCAGTGAAGGCGAAGTGGTGATCCAGGATGAGATAGTGTGGGTGGGCGATCCGGTCCAGCCGCTGGCAGTGGATACTATCTCACTGGTGCTGGCCCCGGATGGCTGTATGTATCGCAGCCGGGTGATTGAACAACTAAAACAGCAAACCCGGGCATGGAAAATCACCTACACCAACGCCGACTTATCTGGCCTGGTCGCGGCCATTCAACAGGGCCTGGGGGTCACCGCACTGGCCCGTACCAGTTTGCCGGACAACCTGGCGCCGCTGCGTCATCCCCACTTGCCAGGGCTGGGCAAGGTCAACATCTGCCTGTTTAATCAGGACACCCAGCACCCGGTAATCAGTAAAACCTTAGCCACCTTTATCGTGTCCCGGCTCAAAGCAAATGCATAATGCCACCTGCCCACAGGGCGCTGGCCGCTAGCTCACCGCCAGCGGTACCAGTTTGCCGATGGGTTTCTCCAGGCTGGCGGGTGGCTCAGTAAACCAGTGCGGGCCCTGCTCTCCCATGTACAGGCAATCTTCCAGCCGTACACCAAACTCACCGGGAATATAAATGCCGGGTTCGTTAGAAAAACACATGCCCGGCTGCAATGGTGTGGATTCACCGCGGACGAAGTTGACACTTTCGTGACCTTCCATGCCAATGCCATGCCCGGTGCGATGTGACAGACCTGGCAACTGGTAGTCTGGCCCATACCCTTGCGCACGGTAATGTTTACGCACCGCATCATCCACACTGCCTGCACTGGCGCCCAGTGTGGCGGCATTAAAGGCAATGTCCTGTCCTTTTCTCACCAGGTTCCAGATGTCACGCTGTTTGTCGGTAGGTGTACCGAATACGAAAGTACGGCTGATATCGGACTGATAGCCGTGCACACTACACCCGCTGTCTAACAGCACCACAGACCCAGGTTTAATGGTCTGTTGCTGACGGGTACCATGCGGGTAGGCACTGGCCTCATTAAATAATGCCAGACACCAGGTATCGCTGCCCCCCAGCCGCTGTTGGGCATCGTGCATCAGAGCTTTAACGTCAGCCTGGGTCATCCCTTCTTTAAGCTCTGTATACACATGCTGGTAAGCCCGCAGCGTGACCTCATTGGCTTTGTGCATCAGGGTCAGTTCATGGGCCGTTTTCATCATTCTGCAGCCCAGGGTCACCGGATCGGCTGACACGTGCGTAAGCTTGCTTCCCGCTTGCATAATGCCATGCAGCACAAAATAGCGCACGGTACTCTCAAAGCCTATCGTGCCCTGACTGATCCCCTGCTTCTTGAGCACCTTTACCACCAGCTCATAGGGGCTCTCGTGCTCCTGCCAGACCTGAATATCGCCGTCGATTTGCAAAGATTCCTGCACACTGGGCTTTTCGAAAAAGGGTGTCACCACCGTCACGGCCCCCTGTTGCGGGATGACCAGGGCCGTCAGGCGTTCGCTGCGCCACCACTGGATCCCGGAAAAGTAGTCCATGGCCGCACCCGGCTCAATGACCAGCGCGCTGATCCCATGCTCTTTCATCAGTGCCTGAGCCTTGGCAACGCGGTTAGCGCGCTCGTCAGCAGAAATAGGCGTCACACTGCCGGTAATATCCGCCAGTCGTGAAGAGGTAGGAAATTCTTTGTCCTGCGCCTTAAGCGTAAACGGCGTTGCCACCGCTGCCATACCCAGGCCGGAAAACTTTAAAAAATCGCGTTTATTCATGTGTCTGTCCCTGCATTGGAATAATGCAATCTTGGTGCAATCGCGGGCAGGTTGCAATAACGCAGGCAAACAAATCAGCGCCCGGAGTGTACACCGGCTCCACCATTCGGAGCCGGCCACAAGGTCCCTGCCGGCAGGCATTTACGCGTGCTGGCAGGACTTGCTACCGCAACGACTACAGGCCCATCGCCTGCGCTACCCACCGATGCTTGACTGCCGGCAATGCATCGGTGGCGGCCAGCCCTACCCCGCGCAGCAACTTTTTCAGTGGATCCTGACCTGCAAACAAGTGTTTAAACCCTTCCATTGCCGCAATCA
>JBPEWW010000161.1:0-2918 GCA_052032275.1 Alteromonas sp.
GACCGGCGGCGACGGGCACCACAGGCTACGCCAGTCAGACAGGATAAATATCATCCAAAATGGCCAAAACACGCACGCTGCTGATGAAAAATCACCCTAAAAATGATACCAGTCATACGTATGTCTGGCCCGCCATACCTGACTGACGCCGATCGGCAACACCCCAAAAACCAGCCCGCAGCACTTGCCTGACGGGGTTTCTGGTCACTTCACCCGCCGGTACACCTGCACAAATTGTCTAAAAAACAGCACATATTTGCCGGTTGTAGCCATATCGCAACGTCGTAAATACTCACTATCAATTAAGACACTGAAAATGAAGGAGTTAGCACTGTGGCACGAGACTTGGTATGTAATATTTACAGAGAAGAATAAATCCGCAATTACCACATCAAAAACAAAATCAGAGGTTACAACATGCAACATACGGCGTCGCGATTCACGCAGATTGGCGAGTGGGTGTTTGAAGTTAAAATGGTCCGCGCACTGAAAGTTCAGGATTACGGCAAGCCTTACTCGTCGGTGGCGACCATCACGGTGAACGGGGACAATGGCTACATTGATACGCAAATGTCTCGGGCCGGGGAAGAGTTCAGCCGCCAGGACTGTTCGACTTTTTACGACTTTTGTCAGCGCCTGGAGCTTAAGCAGATAAGCTATGACAAAATTCGTCAGGGGATCCGCATTCCACGCACCATCGACATAAATTCAAATGACGCCCGGCGGGCCCGCATTCAGGTCGTCAAATAGCCGCGTCAGCCAGCCTCGCTGTGATCTTCCTGACGGGCTTTCTCCGCCACCCGCACGGACACCAGGGCCAGTATGAAGAAGCACAGGAACCCCAGCCCGATGGGATACAGGTTGGTGGTCAGAAAGCTGTCGATAAACAGGGCGATGGGTACGGAAAATAAACTGGATAAGGAGCCAATGATGGCGGCCCCTAAACCGGCCATGTTACCCAGCGGTTGCATGGCCATCGCGTTTAAGTTGCCAAACAGGATCCCCACAAAGAAAAAGCCGGTGAACATGGTCGTTATGGTCAGCCACAGCGGCGGTAATCCCCCGTAAATCCCTATCAGCACGGTGAATATCACGGCAAAAGCCACCACGCCTTTCAGGGCAATCCGGCATAACGGACTCATACCAAATTTCATCACCATGGTGCCGTTAAAAAAGGACGCCAGGCCAATGGAGAAGGCCAGCGTGGCAAACACTAACGGGAACAGCTCACCCACACCGTAGAAGTCCTGGAAGATGGTTGCCGAGGCGCTGATGTAAGCCAGAAACGATCCGAAGATAAAGCCCATGGCCACGGTATACCCCATCACCGACTTATGAGTAAGGATAAAGCGTGACGAGGCGGCGAAGCGACGCCATGAAAACGGCCGTCGGTGAGATGCCGGCAGTGTCTCCGGTTGTCGGATAAAGAACCAGCAGCCGGTCAGCACCGCTACCCCCAGAAACAGGGTAAAAATGTGCCACCAGGAGGCCAGCAGCATCACGGTCTGACCAACAATGGGAGCCAGCATAGGCACCAGGATAAACACCATCATAATGAAGGACATGACTTTCGCCATTCCTTCACCAACATACAGATCGCGGATAATCGCCATCGCGGCAATGCGTGGACCGGAGACGCCGAATGCCTGTACCACCCGGCCCACCAGCATCATTTCCAGCGAGTCGGCCAGCATGCAGATTACCGTACCGATGCAGAACACAATAAGCCCGGTTAATAAGGCTTCCCGCCGCCCGCGGCTGTCCGCGTACGGGCCAAAAAATAACTGACCGATAGCCATGCCAACAAAAAACACCGACACAATTAAGTGCGGCTGGTGTGGGTCGGTCACGCCCAGTGCCTCGCCAATCTGACTTAACGCGGGCAGCATGGCGTCTATGCTCAACGCCACCAGCGACGTCAGGCTGGCCATCAGGGCAACAAATTCAACCATGCCGAGGGTGGGCGTTGCATGCGTGCCCGTAGAGGATGTCTGCGCCATCAGGGTCCTGTTCGTGTTATCCAGAGCATGACTCTGAACGGGTAATGAGGTGGGTCAACCGGGCGGTCGACGTGAGGGCGGCAGTATACCCTAGCGCGCAATAAAAAACCGCCTGTAATGCACCGCAACGGGCACGGACAGGCGGTTTTTTTGCACGGTGATCTGTTAGTCGAGGTGCTGGCTCAGGAAACTGTCCATTTCTTTAAACACCGCATGCCGGTTACGCTGAATCGAAAGGTAGTGATCGCCGGCGTCCAGCTCCACATATTTAACCGGCTTATTTTCGTCTTCCAGTTCTTCAGCCATATCGCGGCTCTGGTTCACGTCCACCACGCGGTCTTCGTTTCCGTGCAGCAACAGAATAGGCGTCTTGATTTGCTCCGCGTAGGTCACAGGCGACCGTGCGGCCAAATCGCTGTAGTCGTCACCAAACTGGTTTTTGACAAACTCATTGTTGGTGAAGTTGCGACTGCGAGACACCACATCTTTTAAGTTGGCCACGCCCGCAAAACTGACCGCACATTTATACAGATCAGGGGTTTTCACGGTGGCCATCAACGCCGCATAACCACCGTAACTGGCGCCGACAATACACAGTTTGTCCGGATCCGCGTGGCCCTGGTCAATCATCCACTGGGTCACATCGGTGATGTCGTCCTGCATTTGCAGTCCCCACGCTTTCATCTGCGCTTCGGCAAAGCTGGCGCCATAACCCTGGGAGCCACGAAAATTAGGCCGGATCACGGCATACCCTTTATTGATGAAAAAGGCCGTCCAGTAATCAAAGCCGTCATAGTCACGGGCGCCCGGTCCGCCATGGGGATGGATAATGGTCGGGTAGGGCGCCTTGCCGGTTTTCGGGAGGGTGAGATAACCATCCACCGCCACGCCGTCGCGCATTTTCATCGACACTTTCGA
>JBPEWW010000162.1:0-6655 GCA_052032275.1 Alteromonas sp.
CGCTTGGTTATGCTAATCCGCTGGAATGCGATATGACGGCCGATGGGCAACAGACCTGTTCATCCAAGCGCAATACTGTCACCTTGGTCGATGCAGGCTCCGCACAAACCTACCGCTTTGCAGTCTATCATGAAGAAACACCGCCCTGGGCCGTACGAGCAGCGCCACTGCCGTTAACCGAAACAGAGCGCGAGGCGTTTGCTGGTTTGGTGGGTTTTCAGAAAGACCTTGCTGACGCGGCACGTGCGGCATCAACGAATTTTGATGCCATGCAGATAGATCGCACCGCGGGCTCCCCTCAACCGCCCTTCACGGCGGGAACGGATAACTGCCCGACCGACACGGCCCTTAGCGTGTTACTGGACCCGCAAAAATTCAGTGCATTACGCGCTGCGGGCAGCCAGGCCATTGCCGCCCGCCTGGCAGACCGAACCACCCACCATACCACCCCGGCTGCTGACGCCACCCCCGGTGCGGTTGGTGAGCCGCAGCTAATGCTGAACGGTAAAGTACCCGCCACGTACGTGGTCAGTTTCAGCGCATCCGAACGGGATAGTCGCCTTGGCGACACCCTGGCGTTCACCGTGGAGGCCGCAGGGTATAACGGGAACGATACATCGCTGCCAGCGATGGCAGTCAGTGACGCGTCCACTGTTGCCGGTTACGACCTGGGCGCCCTGAAAGGCAACGACGGTCCCCTGATGATAAACAATGCCTGTCTGCTGGCCAGATTCGAGAATGCGGTACGTAAGGGAGTATTGAGTAAGCGCACTACTCCGGTAGGAACGCACTGTCAGTTACTTGAGTTCGACTCTGACACGCAGCACTACACCTTCCGCACCTGTGAGTCATAGCCGGCTGGCATGCTCCCTGTCTTGACGACGACGGGTCAGTCATTCTGAGCCGCCGTGCATGCGGATATCCTGTAGCGCCTGCCTGTCGCGGGCGCGCCCTCACGCAAGCTCACCCCACTCATCACATACACCCCACGGCTAATCGCGTTTATGCTCGCAATTACCGGTAATTCCTTTACGATGGCAAACCATTTGTAGCAGAAATGTTACTGACCGCGCGGGCAACGCCGGCGCAGCATTAATCGATAAGAAGTTGGATCCCTAGCATGATAAAAACTCCAAAAACGCTGCTGGCAGCAGCAATGATGGGCCTGACCTTTGGCTCGGCCACGGCTGTTGCGCAGGAAGCCACCAGTGCCAATGACTACAACACACAAGAATGGGATGTACTGAATCCCCCGTTTGCGCTGAATGAGGTGACCATCACTACCAGTGAAACCACCTGGTCCAGCCTGGATATTGCGCCCTCAGGCGACTACATGGTCTTCGACATGCTGGGCGATCTGTACCGGGTGCCGGTGGACGGCGGCGATGCCACATCACTGACCCAGGACTTTGCCTGGAATATCCACCCGGCGATTTCTCCCGATGGCAGCCACATCGCCTTTATCTCAGACCGGGGCGGGGTCTCGAACGTCTGGGTTATGGACAGTAACGGCGACAACCTGCGTCAGGTAACTAAAGAGAAAAATAACCTTATCCATTCTCCCAAATGGAGCCCGGACGGTGAATACCTGGTGGTCACCAAAGGCATTATGTCCAGCCGCAGTATTCCGGCCGGAGAAATCTGGATGTATCACCGTAATGGCGGTGACGGCCTGCAAATTAAGGCGCGGGTGAACGGCAAGAGCGACCAGCAAAACATTACAGACCCGGCGTTTTCACCCGATGGCCAGTATATCTACTACACCCAGAATACTGTGCCGGGCAGTCAGTTTGACTATAACCGCGACCCCCTGGAAGGCATTTTTGCGATTACCCGCTTTGACCGGGAAACCGGCGAAGAGGAGCGCTATATCAGCGGCACCGGCGGCGCGGTGGTGCCCACCCCGTCTCCGGACGGTAACTATGTGGCGTTTGTACGCCGCGTGAAAGATCGCACCGGGCTATTCATTAAAGATGTGAAAACCGGCACTGAGACGCCGCTGACCCTTTCTCTGGAGCGGGATATGCAAGAAGGCTTTGGTACCGAAGGCTATTTCGCCTACTTCGACTGGATGCCAGATTCGTCGGCAATTGTGTACTGGACCGGCGGTAAATTCCACAAGATCTCAGTAGACGACCAAACCATTACCGATATCGATGTGTCGGTGCAAGCAACCTTACAGTATGCCGATGCACTGCGCTTCAACGTAGATGTGGCACCCGATAAGGTCGATGTGCGCATGATCCGCTGGTCACAGGCCTCCCCGGACGGCAACAGCGTGCTCTTTCAGGCGCTGGGCAAGCTGTATGTCCGGGATCTGAAGTCAGGCAAGGTGCGTCGCCTGACCAGCCAGAACCGTCACGATGAATATTATCCACGTTACTCAAACGACGGAAAGTCCATTGTGTACACGACCTGGAACGATCAAGAGCTGGGCAGCGTGCGGGTGATCCCGGCCTCTGGCGGCGAAAGTAAAGTGATCACCGCCGAGCCCGGTCATTACGTCGAGCCGGCGTTTGCCACTGATGGCAGCAAAGTGGTGTACCGTAAATTTACCGGTGGCTACCTGCTGGATCCCAAGTACTCGGTAGACCCCGGCCTGTATGTCACGGACCTGGCCAGCAATACCACTCAGCGCGTGGCGAAAAGCGGCTACAATGCCCATTTTGCCGGTGACAACAGCCGGGTCTTTTTCACCGAATCCGTCGGCGGAACCCCGTATCCGGAAACTCAGCTAAGCAGTGTTAACCTGGAAGGCCACGATAAGCGTGTCCACCTGTATGGCGGCGATGAGGTCAGTGAATATCGTCTGTCCCATGACAAACAGTGGGTGGCGTTTGTGCACCAGTTCAATACCTATGTGGCCCCGTTTGTGGATAACGGCAAAAAGATCACGGTAGGGCCGACGATGACCTCACTGCCAGTGACACAGTTATCCGCCCGTGCCGGTGAATACCTCACCTGGTCGGCGGACAATCAGCGTGTCGGCTGGTTCCATGGCCCCTACTACTTCGAGCGCAGCCTGCAGGACGCCTTTGCGTTCGTTGAAGGCAGCCCGGAGACCCTGCCCGACCCGGAACAGCAAGGTATCGACTTATCCTTTGAAGTGGATGCTGACAAACCCTCCGGGTATAAAGCGCTGATTGGCGGCAAGGTGGTCACCATGCGTGATGCCGACACGATGCAGGAGATCATCGATAACGGGGTGGTCCTGATTAAGGACAACCGCATCGAAGCGGTGGGTAAAGTCGGTGAAGTCAGCATCCCGGATACAGCCATGCGCATCGATACCAGCGGCAAAACCATTGTGCCGGGGTTAGTCGATACTCACGCCCACGGCGCGCAGGGCCGAAATGAAATTATCCCGGACCAGAACTGGAGCCAGTATTCCAACCTGGCGTTTGGGGTTACCACCATTCACGACCCGTCGAACGACACCACCGAAATCTTCGCCGCTGCCGAGCTGCAACGTACTGGTGACATTGTGGCGCCACGCATCTACTCGACCGGGAAGATCCTGTATGGCGCCGAAGCACTGGGTTATAAAGCCATCATCAATGACTATGATGATGCCTACTTCCACGTGCAGCGCCTGAAAGACAGCGGCGCCATTTCGGTCAAAAGTTATAACCAGCCCCGTCGTGATCAGCGCCAGCAGGTCCTGTGGGCCGCCAGTAACCAGGACATGATGGTGGTACCGGAAGGCGGCGGTAAATACCAACAGAATATCTCTATGCTGGTAGACGGGCATACCGGGCTGGAGCACAGCCTGCCCATCCCCCGGGGTTATGACGACCTGACCCAGTTGTGGAAAGCCACCGAGTTTGGCTATACCCCCACCTTCGTGGTGTCGTACGGAGGCATGATGGGTGAAGAGTACTTCTACGACCGTACAGAAGTATGGAAAAACCCGCGCCTGTTGCGTTACACCCCGTCGTTTATTCTGGACAAGCGGGCGATCCGCCGGCCTACCGCCCCGGATAACCAGTACAACCATCAGAAGGTGGCCAGTTACGCGAAAACCCTGCGCGACAATGGCGTGAGCGTGCACATTGGCGCGCACGGGCAACGCGAAGGGCTGGCGGCGCACTGGGAGATGTGGATCATGGAACAGGGCGGATTCACGCCATGGGAAGCATTGCGCGGCGCGACCATCGACGGCGCCAGTCACTTAGGCATGGGTGACGATATCGGCAGTATAGAGCAAGGCAAACTGGCCGATTTGGTGGTGATGGACGGAGATGTGCTTAATAACCTGCAACGCAGCGAGTACGTCGAGTACACGGTGATCAACGGGCGCGTGTATGACGCTGCGACCATGAATGAAGTAGGCAGCAAAACAGAGCGTAAGCCGTTCTTCTTTGAACAGGACAACGCGACCTTTATGCCTCAGGATACGGCTGCCGAAGTGGAAGCCAAGGCCCACAAGTACCACTGGGAACACTAAACTCAACTGGCGCGTAAACTGCGCCTTCGTTTATTAATAAGGCCGCCGGGCAACCCGGCGGCCTTTTTCTTTAAACAGCCAGGTTGTTAGCGGTTGCGGCCGTATTGTTCGTGAGAGGATACCCAGTCGGACGAAGAAATCGCCGACGCCAGGGAAATTTCTCCGGCCAGCGCCACCGCGCCGACAATTTCCGCAAATTTGAGCACCCGGTCGCGACCATAGCAGTCCATCAGTTCCAGGCATTCTTTCTGCGTGCCGATGCCGGTGCCCCCGCCATAGGTGGCCACAATTAACGATGGAATGGTAATCGACAGGTACAGATCGCCCTCGTCTGTGAGCTCGGAGTACAGGATAGCGGCTGACGATTCCGAGACATTGGCCACATCCTGCCCGGTGGCAATAAACATGGCCGTGATCCCGTTCGGGGAGTGCAGACCGGTATTATTGACCCCGGATAAGAATGAGCCGACGCCGGCCACCCGGCCATGGTAATCAATCTGTTTAGGATCCACCCGCATCACTTTCAGTAAGTGCTCACGCTTAATGGTCGCTTCAGCGGTCACCCGCTTACCCCGGGTTCGCATAATGTTAATTTGCGAGGCTTTTTTGTCCGTGGCGAAGTTTGACTCCAGATAAAAGTTTTCGATCCCCTCGTAGTGGTCAAGGATCCAGCCACATGCCGCGAACGTGGCCCGCCCTACCATATTCTGGCCGGCGGCATCCCCGGTACGGTAATTGAAACGTAAAAATGCGAACTTGTTCGACAGGTAATGATCGATATACGTGAGCTTGGCCACACTGGACGTGGCTTCGGCCTCTTCACGGATCACGCCAATGTTTTCTTTCACCCAGGCCACAAAATCTCTGGCCTTGCGGGCATCGGAAAAGACAAATACCGGGGCGCGCTGCATGGCATCATCCACCACCGTGGCTTTTACGCCACCACTCATATTCAGCAGTTTCATACCGCGGTTGTAGGAGGCCACCAGGGTGCCTTCGGTAGTCGCCAGGGGAACCACAAATTCGCCGTTAGCATGCTCGCCATCAATTTTAAGTGGCCCGGCAATGCCCATGGGCACTTGCGCCACCCCGATGAAATGCTCAATGTTGCCTTTCAGCTCGTTGGGATCGATGGAATACTTGCCCACATGGTCAATGCTGCCACCAGTCTGACTCTCAAAATACGCCTGACGCTGTTTAATGATATCCGGGCCGTAGTCATCATGGGCGTCGCGGGGGATTTGCACGTCTTTATCAGACACTTCGGTGACATTGTCCACCACGTCGAATTTCAGCTTGCCAAACGGCGAGGCCACAAAGGACAGGCCAATTTTACGTTTCTCCGGACTGACAGACTCATCAATTTTCAAATACACGGTGATAACCTGCTTCAGATCGAACGGCGTATCGCCCGCTGCATTTAACTCACTGACGCTCAACAACGTGTCCCGCCCCACCTGCAGAGTAATTTTATCTTCCGGAATTTTTTCGCCATCCAGCGATATCCATCTGAGCTCCTTGAGGGTGGCATCCTTTAAACGGTTTTTCAGCATAAACGACAGGCCATCCTCCGTTTTTGTCAGACTGCCGTGGGTATATAACTGTTTTAATAAAATGCTGGGTACAAACATGTGGCTTCCTTCACTGCTTTTTATCGTTGTCAAAAATGAACGTTTCATCTTGCTGATGATTGTTATAGCACACTCTTTGCACAACTGCGGCCTTTGGTGGCCATCTGATAACCGGTATAACTTTGCTTTATTTCCCCCCGCATAGCAGGGCGACTGACCCCGCCTCACCACTTTCACAGCTGCGCCAGCAACTTTAAATAACGGGTCATGCCTGATGTGCCGCGGGCTGAATAAGTTACTGGCCGCGCCAAAATTGTCGTTCATCGCAGGCCGGCCTAATTTGAATTCCGTCAGCAAGGATGACTGACATTACTCAGTGGGTACCCGGCCAGCAATCAAAGGGAGGCGTCAGGGATTACGATGCCAGGGATTGGTCAGTCTGCACGGAAGAGACAAGCCGGGTACCTCATTGAGCCTTATTTCACTTACACAGGATGGTTTCATACACTATGCGCCAAACACTTTTTCGGCCCCAGGCAATTGAGCACCAGCGCCAGCGTCTGACCGGGTCGGTGCTCGTTACACCCAGCCTGTCGGCGCAGGTGATAACCGTACTGCTGTTATTATGGCTGGCGGC
>JBPEWW010000163.1:0-5295 GCA_052032275.1 Alteromonas sp.
GCCAAAGAAGCGGCCAGCCTGTCTAAGAAAACCGTGATGGAGCTGGGCAGTAACGATGCCTTTATCGTGCTTGCCGATGCTGATATCGATCACGCCGTTGAAATGTGCATTCAGGGCCGGGTCATTAATAACGGGGAAACCTGTGTGGCAGCCAAACGCTTCGTGGTGGTGGATGAAGTGTATGACACTTTCCGTGACCGCTTCGTGGCGCAGTGTAAGAAGCTGAAAATGGGCGACCCGGCGAAAGAAGATACCGACTTAGGTCCCATGGCCCGCAAGGACCTGCGTGATGATTTACATGAGCAGGTGCAAAAATCGGTGGCGGCAGGGGCAACCCTGACGCTCGGCGGCGAATTGCCGGACCAGGCCGGGTATTTTTATCCCATCACCATTTTGGAAGATGTGAAACCCGGCATGCCGGCTTACGATGATGAGTTGTTTGGTCCGGTGGCGTCACTGATCCGGGTGGCGGACACCAAGCAGGCTATGCGGGTGGCCAATGACTCTCGCTATGGCCTGGGGGGCGGCATCTTCTCGGCTGACACCGAGGCGGCCATTAAACTGGCAAAAGATGAGTTCGACACCGGTATGGTCAATATCAATGGCTATAACCTGGCGAAACCTAATCTGCCCTTTGGTGGCGTGAAAGACAGTGGCTATGGCCGTGAACACGGTGGCTTCGGTATTCGTGAATTTGTGAACGTTAAGTCCGTGATGGTGGCGGAGTAAGCGCTCTGCACACGCAGTTGTGAACAAGTAAAAACCGGCGTGCAGACGCCGGTTTTTTTATGCTTACAAATCGATGGGGTAGAAGCCATCCGGGCCGGGCTGGCCAAAGAAACGGGCCGCCTGGTGGACTTCATCTGGCAAATCGTCATCCGGCTTGAAGCGGCCTTCTACGCTGTCCACGTTGAAATCGGGACGGATCACGGCGTTCATGGTCAGGCCCAGCTTGTTTGGCTCGCTGACAGCGATGCCAATATTGTCGGCCTGACAACTGAGTTCGGCGGTGTAATTTCCAAAGTCGATAGGGCCCTGGGTACCGGCCACGGTCGCATTCAGCCAGTCACCGAAGCCACGTAGCTCGTCACAGGCCGGGCCAAACGACAATGTCTCCAGGCGCACCCGGAACCGTCCTCCGGCGTTCACAGGCAACGGCAGCGGGACTTCTGCCAGTACCCGGTCTACCGGAAGAAACAGCAGAAAACCGTCTGACTCGACATGCTGCAAATTAAACAGGCTGGTACGTAACGGCCCTTCAAACGCAATGGCGTCGGCATCACGAAAATTCCCGCCCTTGACGGTTACGCTCAGCTGCCCAATCAACAGGGCCCAGGGATTCACCTCCCACCGGGTACCGTAGACCGGCAGGCCGTTAACCACGATGGTCTGTGCGCGCCCTTCCCACAGGGTACCGGACACATCCGATACCGCCACATTCGCAGGCAGGCTAACCCGGCCAATCACCTGACTGGCAGGCAGGTAGGCGATCAGAAAGAAGACAAATGCCAGAATGCCGGCTATCAGCCAGCCAAGACGAAACTTCATGCTTTTCCTAATTGTAAACGTCGAATTTTAATGTGACCGGGCACATCGGCTTCGGCGATGTCGGCCTGCAAAATGACAATGCCCATGGTTTCCATGGCCTGCAGCCAGGCCAGCACGTCATTAAACGGCGCCTGATCCACCCAGACCTGCAGCTCGTCACCCTGCGGCTGCATGCGGGAGATGGCAATATTGTGGCGGGTGGTCGTGCGATTAACGGCCTGTGGCAGGCTGCCGGTAAATGCCTGACTGCCGGTGCCGGCGCGACGTAGTTGTTTGGCGCGGCTGGCACTGTCATTTACCCAGACCAGCAGCTCCTGCTGATTTTCCAGCAGGGCGCGCTGTTGCTCCAGCCCGTTATTTAACGGGGCCCAGATCAGCCAGTAAAACAGGGCAATCACCACAAACACCCCGGACAGCCATACCAGGTGCTGTTCACGCTCGGTCAGGGCGCGGTATTTCTCCATTAACGGGTTCATGAGGTGCTCCTTATTGACACACTGCCAATGACGCTGTCGTCACGGTTGTTGATGGCGCCTTGCTCAACCACAAACCCGGCGCTTTCCGCCTGACGGCGAAACTGTTCCAGTGCTTCAAAGCTGTCACCCATGGCCTGGATGCGGATTTCGGTGCGACTGGCGTCAAAACGCAGCGTCTGGGGTCTGACGTTTGCGGCGGCAAAGGCGCCAGCCAGCTGGTCCAGCATTACCAGCATGGAGGCACTGCCGCCCCCCTGCTCCAGCCTTGCCAGTTCCGCCCGCACTTTGCGCCGTACGTCGCGGTAGACACCAATGTTGGGGAAGCCGGCATCGACGGTGTCGCTGATTTGTGCCCGCAGCGCCTCATTCTGGCTTTTCAGCTGATACAGGGTTACGCCTTTGTTGATCAGGGCGGTGGTTAGCACCAGCACAGCCAGTACCGCCGCCACCCGCCACTGTTGCCAGGCGCCACGGCGCTGCTTGCGGACCTTGTATTCGCCCTGTAGCAGGTTAAACGGACAGGCAATGGCTGCGCGCGCCAGCACATGCATAGGCAGCTCAAGCTGTGACTGATGCACGTGGGTGTTGGGAATGCCTGACAGATCCAGCTCGGAGTAATTGGTGACGTCCACGGGCGTGGGTTGCTGCTTGGCAAAATGCGCCAGCAGCGGCAACATCCATTCGGCTTCACCCTGCATGCCCTTCCAGCTATCTTCGCGAAGCAGGATCTGATCGCCCAGGGTGAGTACCGACCAGCCCTCTTCAAAAGCCGGTACGGCCAGCACATCCGGGATCAGAGTGTCGCAATACAGGCCGGCATTTTTCAGCCATTCCTGCCAGTGGCCCATCTGAGTATGCGAGACCACCGCCACGGCCTGCTGATTACCCTGCCGCGGACCCATCGCAAAGAACTGCTGGCTGATATCGCTGGCCAGTTCATCTTCCAGCATATACGGGATGGCGCCGATGATCTTGCGGCCGGCTTTCGGCGGCAGCTCGACCCATTTCAGCAGGATGTCACTGGTTGGCGCCAGCACAATAACCGGCCGCTGCCCGGCACGCTCGGACAGCGTGGCCAGTTCACCGGCGTTGGGCAATTCGCCAGACGCGATAATTTCCTCTTCGGTACTCGACCACACCAGCCAATGGACCGGGTCGGAGGCCTTGGAGCCCAGCCTGACCAGAAGTTGTTCCATTAATCTACTCCTCCAAACTCGCGCCTGAGCACGCTGACATCACCAGACTCGGTGGCCTTAAATAAGGTCGACATGGAAAACGATGCCTTATTGTAGCGGGTCTTGGTATGTAAAATAAAATACTCTGTAGTAACCGCAATCCAGTCGCGCTGTTCCTGGGTCATATTCAGCGCTTCGATCATGGGCTCGGCCAAAAACGCATTGGCATCGTCCCAGCCGTCCTGAGGACGACTGGACAGCATATTCGTGGCCTGCTGTAACGTCAGCCCGGTCACCCCGGCGAGCACCGCTGCCCGCTCGGGGGCCAGGGTATTCACATTAATTGTCAGCGTGGAGACTTCCGGGACCACGCAAACCAGGGGCTCCAGCAAGCTCATCAGCGGCGCGTCCACGCCGTTGATCAGGCGCAGCTCAGACTGCGCGGTCATCAGTGCGTTGGCGGCCAGATAAGGATGTTCCCGGGACTCATATTCGCTGTCCTCTGCGCCGTAGGGACGCATCATGTCGTCACTGTCGAGCCAGTCGGCCAGGCTGTCGCGCACGGTGTCCGCGGTGTAACTGTCGATGGTGGTTTCCAGGGCCAGGAGCATGCGGTGAAAGGCTTCCATGGCCGGAGTAACCTGCTGTGCGTTGTTGCTAACCTCGTCACCCTCCACGGCCAGTGCGTTCAGGTTAAAGCAACTTTGAATATCTTCCAGCCGGGCATTGATGCCGCCGCCGTCGACCGGGTAGGTGAACTCCTGCGCCCAGGGTTGGTTGAGGGTGATTTTGTCACCGGTTTCTTCCATCAGGGTGACGATGGATTTACGGGCGAAGGCTTCGGCCCCCATGGCATACCAGTAGGCCTGGTTGTTGTCTTTGATGTTGATGGTGCGCTGCACCTGCAGCTGCAGACGGCTGCCCATTTCGGTGGCCAGCACCGACACCAGGGCCACTATCATCAGCACAATCATCAGGGCGACGCCTTGCTGGCGCTGCATGGTTCTCACAGTCCGTCTCCGGTGAGCACAAATTCACGACGTATCCGGCCGAAATCATCGCTGACAAACTCAACGGCCACCGCCCGGGGCAACGCAGTACCGGTATAACTGTCTTTCCATTCGGGCCCGTCGCTGCCCAGCCGGTTGCGGCTGTTGTCCTGACTGGCGGCGATAAACTCCACGTTAAAGTCACTCACATTGTCCAGCAGGACCCGGACCTTGGGCTCATAACCGATGACGTTATCGACATAATTGCCGTATACCCGCTCCAGCTGATTGTCACGCAGACGATAGCCCACCGCCTGCATGGTACTGCGGGGCAGCATCATCTGCGGGTTATCCCAGCCGCTGCGCACAAAGGCGATGTAGTCAGCGTCACTGCTGTCATCCCGGCCACCGCGCATGACCACGTCCTGTTGCTCCCCGTTTACCCGGGTGGCGCGGGGTACCGCCTGCAGAATATCCCGCTCCATACTTAGCATGGCACGCTGGAGCTGCTGCAGCTTGTCAAAGCGCGACTCTGACAGGGCGTTGCTGTCAATGACCGTGGTCAGCAGGCCGGTAGATGCCAGCCCTATGAGGGTAAAGATGGCCATGGCAATGAGTATTTCCAGCAGCGTAAAACCCCGTTGCATCATTGTGACAGCCCCTGCTCTGCGGGCTTGGCGACAAACGTGGTGACCAGGGTCAGGGTACTTTCATACTCGGCATCCAGGCCGACACTGACTTCGACTGCACGCAAGTCGTTATCATTGGTTTTTTTCACCTGTTGCTGCCAGTACCAGGTACGGTCAGCCATTTCCATACTGCCCTTAAGGTTGTTCTTGGGGGGCCAGGTATCTGTCAGTATAAGCTGGTTAAGCCGGTTGCTGGCGACCCAGTTGGCAAAGGTAATTTCTTCCACCTGGCCCACACTGCTTAGGTGGTCGCCGGCCGCTTTGAGGATGGCCGAGCCGGTGAGCGCGAAAATCAGTAAGGCCACCATCACTTCCAGCAGCGTCATGCCACGCTGGTGCATCGCTGCCCTCATAGCGGCGGCTCCGGCAGGGGGCCGGTCAGCTCCAGCGGGGGCATATCTTTATTCTGCAGGGTAAA
>JBPEWW010000164.1:0-2509 GCA_052032275.1 Alteromonas sp.
GACCGGCGGCCAAATGGCGAGATCCATAGGATACCCCCACAGCGCGGCGATGACACACAGCAGGCCGGTCACCAGCGCTCCGCCGGGTATGGGTCTGCGCGCAATTGACGCAGGAATAATATAGGTGCCCCAGGACGAGGAAATATTACCGCCTCCCAGTAAACTACCCACCGCCTGACGGCTGGATGCGGCAATCATGGTGTCGTCAATATTCATGTGCGCCTTGTCGCTTTTTTTAGGGTAACTGAGCTTTTGAAACACCTGGTGCCCCAGAAAGTCAGGCGACCACATTGCCACCGCCAGCACCGCAAACGGCAGTACCGCAACAAAGTGTGACCAGTCGGGTAATCCTAATTGCCACCCCGTGTCTTCCCCCCACCAGTAGGCAGGATTCAGATTGGGCATGCCTGGCGAGGTAGTAAACTCAAACGGTGCGCCAAAGGCAAAAGCAATCACAGCCGCCATCACTGCGCCAAGTGGAATGGCGAGCCAGCGTTTTTGAATATGCTCTAACCATGCGTACATTAAAATGGTAGCGATAAGGATCACAAACGCTAAATAGGCCATGTCGAAGCTTTCTGCCCACGCAAACAGTTTCTTGACCTGCCCGGTAATACCAATAAAGCCCAGGTACAGCAGCAACCCACCACAGACGCCATTACTGGTAAGACGGGCAAGAATACTGCCGCCTTTGGTGATGCCTAAAATGAAGCCAAACACACCAATTAGTAATCCCAGCGCCATCGGATGACCGCCAGACGCCACGATCAGCGGCACCAGAGGCAATAATGGCCCATGGGTGCCGGCCAGGTTGGCAGAGGGGTTCAGACACCCGGAAATAAGCACTACAAATAACACTGCGGCTATCAGCAACTCGAAGCGCACATTTTCAATGACGAACGCCGGCGACAAGCCCAGCGGGGCTGCAAATGCCCCCACCACAGCCGCCACCATAACGATTTTTCCGATGGTGGCGGCCATACCCGGAATAAAATCCTCCCATTCAACACGGTAGTCCCTGCCCGGCAGGTTCACCCGCCAACGCTTTGGCGACATAATCTGTAGCTCGTGATTTAAATAGTCGTCCCTTGTTTGAAAACTACTGCTGGGTTTGTGAAGTTTTTGATAAGAAGAACTTTCCTGAGACACGTTACACCTTTAAATTGCGGGATGAGAACGTCAGCCTAAACATGTGAATGAGATGTAACAATGCGACTGTGGTCGTAGACGCTCAGGCATAAAAAAACCCGCAACGTGTGCGGGCTTTAAGAATATGGCGGAGAGTGAGGGATGTGCCCGGGTACATCCTGTACCCGCCCCTACGGGCGCCTTCGGCGGCACAAATCGTTCCCGACGATTTGTCGAACCGGGGCTTCCAATCATATCCGCACTTTCGTCGGTACAAAACAAAAAAGCCCCGCATTTCTGCGAGGCTCTTTTGATTTGTATGGCGGAGAGTGAGGGATTCGAACCCCCGGAAGGTTTGACCCTTCGCCTGATTTCAAGTCAGGTGCATTCAACCGGACTCTGCCAACTCTCCTTGAAGTGTGGGTATCTTAACGAAAAAATTTTAACTGTAAAGCCTAAATTGATTTACGGAAGTCTGAACGGCTGCCAAATAGTCAATTTGTTGATACTACACACAACTATGACACATACGCCTCTGTTACAGACGATATTTGATCGAAAGCGCTTGAAATCCGGAACTAAAACCCATACAAAGACACTAAATAATAGTTTACCGTTTCGGTCAATTACTTAGTCCTGTTGGAGGAAACAATGGATCAGCGTTCGATGTATTCAAGTGCATCTCAACCGTCTGTGCTGGAAACAAACAAGGTGTTACGTAACACCTACATGTTGCTGGCTATGACACTGGCATTCAGTGCGGTTTGTGCCGGCATTGCCATGGCAGTGGGTATTTCACCATTAATGTCGTTAGGTATGACGATTGGCGCGTTCGTTACGCTATTCGTTGTTCACCGTAAAGCCGATTCTGCATCTGGCCTGTTCTGGGTCTTTGCCTTTACCGGTTTAATGGGCGCCTCGTTAGGCTATACGCTTAACTTTTACCTGGGCGTGGCAGGCCCCGGCCTGATAATGGAAGCCCTGGGTGCGACGGCACTGGTGTTTTTTGCACTGTCAGGGTACGCACTGACCACCAAGAAAGATTTTTCTTTCATGGCAGGGTTTTTGGTAGTCGGTCTGGTGGTAGTGCTGGTTGCGGCTATTGCAAATATTTTCTTTGCCGTACCTGCAGTTAGCCTGGCTATCAGCGCAGCGATTGTGTTTATCATGTCTGGCTTCATCCTGTATGACACCAGCCGTATTATTCACGGTGGCGAAACCAACTACATTCGCGCAACCGTCTCGCTGTACCTGAGCATTTACAACCTGTTCACCGCTATCCTGCACTTACTGGGTGCGTTCGGCGGCGACGATTAATTTATTGATGTAAAGGTAAAACACCCCGGTTACGGGGTGTTTTTGTTTCTATGGCCCGTTATTC
>JBPEWW010000165.1:0-5595 GCA_052032275.1 Alteromonas sp.
GTCGCCTGGTAAGTATGGAAGCGCTGGTGCGCTTTGAGCACCCCCACAAGGGCATTGTCAGCCCCGGCCAGTTTATTCCGCTGGCGGAACAAACTGGCCAGATCATTGAAATTGGCGAACAAGTACTGCGTAAGTCGCTGGCCGACACCAAACGCTGGGTCAACGAGGGCCTGTTCAGCGGTCGGGTAGCCGTAAATATATCGGTTAAACAGTTTGAGCTGCCCGACCTGGACGACCGCATTGATAAAATTTTAAATGATGTAGGGCTGTCGCCCCTGCATCTGGAGTGTGAAATTACTGAAGGCACGCTGATGGAAAACCCGGAAGCCGGCCTGCGGATGATGGAACGCTTACGTGAACGGGGGATCCACCTGGCGCTGGATGACTTTGGTACCGGCTACTCCTCCCTGGCCTACCTGAAACGCTTCCCACTTAACACGCTGAAGATAGATAAGGCCTTTATTGATGATATTGCGAAAAGCAGTGTCGACCGTCATATGGCCGCCGCCATCATCAGCATTGCCCACAACCTGGGACTGAAAGTGGTCGCGGAAGGGGTAGAAGAAGAAAGTCAGTTGAGCATTCTGCGGCGCTACGACTGTGAAATGTTGCAGGGTTACCTGTACAGCAAACCCTTAAATGCGGAGCGGTTCGAAAAACTGCTACGCGAAAACCAGAAACTGCACCATCTGATCAGTCACTCCAACGCGTGACCGTTTTTTGACAGAAAACACCTAACCACATAATAAATAAGAGGTTTTTAAAACTGGCACAACTCTCGCATTAATCTGATTGACCGGCAAGTTCCTTGACAGTCGGTTTTGTTTGTTTTGTTCACAAAAAATAATGAATCAGAGGAATGAGTTATGTTGAAAGCATACGCAGTTGCAGTTGCCTTATCTACCACAACACCGGTTGCTACGGAAAAGCAGGAAAGTGCCGACAAAGCACCTTCTAACCAGAAGGAAGTGGTGACTCAGCCGCAAACTTACCGCCCTAAGACTGGTAATGGACTTGGCGCAGGGCTATAAGAAGCTTACTTAAGAATTGTCCAAAAAGAGAGCCGCTGCTCTCTTTTTTTTCTCTGTAATAAACCTGTGGTGGGTTAGCTACGCTTGCAGGTAAAGGTTATTAAACCCACTATCACGACGCCATACGATATGCCGTCTGATGGTGAACAGAGGTAGCAAAGCCGGCCCCAGAGCACACGCAGCCAGTCCCCAGCGGCGAGCATTCATACCGCATTTCAGCGCCTCAATATAGAAAAACACACTGCTGAATAGCGTAATCATAAAATACACCAGCACAATCAGCCTCCCCTGAATACTCTTCACTACAAATGTCAAATAATTGACAGCTCTGGAATTTTCGAACAGCGATTGTACGCATCTCTGTCTGATAAACCAGCAGAAATTACCTTTCCCCATAAAAAAAGCCGGCAAAGGCCGGCTTTTTACACAATGTTTACCTGTTAATAAAATGACGTTTCGTTTTCGGCCATGGTAATTAACACCTGCGCCGGCGCAAATTTCTCACCCACTTCCTGTTCGTAATGGCGCAGACGATCCACCACATGCTGGATACCTAATGTATCCATATAGCGGAACGGCCCGCCCAGGAACGGTGGGAAGCCAATACCGAAGATGGCGCCGATATCGCCGTCACGGGCACTTCGGATTACGCCCTCGTCGAGGCAACGGGCCGCTTCATTAAGCATCATCAGCACGCAACGCTCGGCAATCTCACGTTCGCTGCGCGACACAGACGGGGTCAGGCCCAACAAGGCATAGATGGTATCATCCACTTCCTTGCCGGGATTCTTGCTTTCATAGAGGTAGAAGCCTTTCTTGTTCTTCTTACCTTTACGGCCATCTGCCAGTACCTTGTCAAAGGCTGGCGGTGCCGTGAAGCGGTCACCAAATTCTTCCACCAGAAACGGGATGATTTTGGTGCCTACATCAATACCCACTTCATCCAGCAACTTCACTGGCCCTACCGGGAAGCCAAACTTCACCAGTGACTTGTCGATATGGTCGACGGGTTCGCCGGCAAGGATAAGGTTAGCCGCCTCGTTCATGTAAGGCGCCAATATACGGTTCACATAGAAGCCCGCGCCGTCCTTTACCACCACCGGCGTTTTACCTTGCTTCTTGGCAAACTCCACCGTGGTTGAAATGGTGCTGTCTGACGTATTGGCATGCGCAATAACCTCAGCCAGGGGCATCTTGTCCACCGGTGAGAAGTAATGTAAACCAATGACCTGCTCAGGACGACTGGCCTTGGCAGCAATCTGGGTGATCGGAATGGATGAGGTATTGGAGGCGAAGATCGTACCCGCGTGGCAGTGACTTTCAATATCTGCCACCATGCGCTGCTTCAGTTCGACATCCTCGAACACCGCTTCCACGACAATATCTGCGTCCTGAAAACCTTTGTAATCAAGTGAACCGGTCAGCAAGGACATCTGCTTCTGCATTTCGGTTTTACGCATAAAGCGCTTTTTCACTTTCTTGTTCAACAGGTCGTAGCTGTACTTCATGGCATTGGCAATGCCTTCAGGACGCACGTCCTTAATACGCACCGGCTTACCCGCTTTGGTCGCGGTCACGTAGGCGATCCCACCGCCCATGAGGCCACCACCCAGTACACCCACCTTGTTGACGGTCTGCGGTGCAACGCCTTCTACCCCATTTTCCTTTTTCATTTGCGTGGTCGCAAAGAAAATCTGACGCAGCTGATAAGACTCGGGGGTCATCACCAGTTTGCCAAACGCATCTGCCTCAGCCCGCAGCCCGGCCTGCATGCCCTCGTTCATTCCGGTTTCTATCACGTCAATGATGTAACCCGGGGCCGGATAATTGCCTTTGGTTTTTGACAAGGTTTGTTCACGTGCCTTCTTGAATAACATTTTCTTACCCGGACCGGTCAGTTCCAGGGCTTTATTCATCCAGCTGCGCTGGGGGTTCTCGCGCGCCGGCTTGCCCTTCAACGCGTAGTGTTCAGCGACTTCCATCAGCACACTTTGTGGCACCATATCGTCAACAATGCCGTACTTCTTCGCTTGTTTTGCCCGTGCCGGAGACCCGGTCAGCATCATCTTCATGGCCTGCTGAATACCGATAAGACGCGGCAAGCGCTGGGTTCCGCCACTGCCTGGTAACAGTCCAAGCTGCACTTCAGGTAACCCCAGCTGGGTTGAACTGGCGTCTGTACACACCCGGTAGTGGCAGGCCAACGCCAGCTCCAGCCCTCCGCCTAATGCGGCGCCATGAATGGCCGCCACAAACGTAGGACGCATACGCTCAATGCGATCGAACACTTCCTGGCCGCCGGTGGCCAGTGCGCGCGCATCCGCTTCTGTTTCGCAGGCTGCCAGCATACTGATGTCTGCACCGGCGACAAATGACGACGGTTTACCACTGGCCAGTATCACACCTTTGATACTGGCATCGGCTTCAATTTCATCCAGCATCGCCGAAATTTCGTTGCCAAACTCCGCCTTTAGCGTATTCATAGACTCATTTGGCACGTCCATGGTCAGAATGGCCACGCCATTGTCCTGGCGGGTTAGCGTAAAGGCGCCTGAGTCAGCGGCGCCATGGTCGGTCGTTACATCCTGCGTCATTATTCTGTCTCCACTATCATTGCTGCGCCCAGACCACCTGCGGCACAGGCAGTGACCAGCCCGGTCCCACCGCCACGGCGATTCAGTTCGTTAAGCATTTGCGTGATCATGCGCGTGCCGGTGGCGGCGAACGGGTGACCGTACGCAATCGAGCTGCCCATGACATTAAACTTGTCCATATCAATCTCACCGGTGGCCTTATCACGGCCGAGCTTTTCTTTGGCGAACTTGTCACTGGCAAACATTTTCACATTGGCCAGCGTTTGCGCGGCAAATGCCTCGTGCATTTCAATCAGGGTCAGGTCGTTCAGGGTCATGCCCGCTCTGTCCAGGGCGACCGGCGTCGCGTAGGACGGCCCCATCAGCATATCTTCCCAGACATCGATGGCAGAGAACGCATAGCTCTTAATGTACCCCAGTGGCGTATAACCCAGCGCTTTCGCGCGGCTTTCCGTCATCATCAGCACCGCTGACGCGCCATCGGTGAGCGGTGTCGCATTCGCGGCCGTTACCGAACCGTACTTTTTATCGAACACCGGGCGCAGCTTGGCGTACCCTTCCAGCTTAGAATCAAAGCGGATGTTGTTGTCCCTTTCCAGCGCACCTTTAAAAGGCTCCGGGTAGGCCGTCATGACCTCACTGTCCAGCTTTCCCTCTTCCCAGCTTTGCGCCGCTAAGGAATGAGAACGATGGGCAAGCTTATCCTGATCGCTTCTGTCGATTTGGTGCGTTTTCGCCATCTGCTCGGCGGTCTGGCCCATCGACAGGCCTGTGGAGTACTCTGCTACCGCCGGAGGAACCGGCAATAAGTCTTTGAAACGCAATTTTTTAAATACGCTCCACTTCTGCCCCATGGTTTTGGTCTTCTGTAAATCCACCAGCGCACGGGCGAGGTTTTTGGACACGCCAATGGGCGAGACAGACGTCGAGTCTGCGCCACCAGCGACCCCGACCTGCACGGTGCCGGCCATCATGCTTTCAGCAATATTTACCGTTGACTGGAAGCTGGTGGCACACGCACGGGAGACACTGTAGGCATCGGTGTGCACATTCATGCCAGTGCCCAGCACAATTTCACGGGCAATGTTTGGCGCTTCCGGCATTTGTACAACCTGTCCGTATACCACCTGGTCAACCCACTCAGGCTTGACGCCGTGCCTGATCAACATCTCATTGACGACCATTTTCCCTAAGTCCACGGCGGGTACGCCATGGAAATTTGTCGCCATTTTTGCGAATGGCGTTCTTAGCCCCGCCACTATCGCGATGCGATCGCCCTCGCGTGTGGTTACTGATTGTTTTGCTGCCATTAGTGCACCTGTGTGTTATGCCACCTAAGTGGTCTGACCTGTAATGGTTGCTGATTTTTACAAACAATGAACAAAATAGCAAATATCACCGGGAACTGCGCAACAACCTGTCGCCTTAACAGGCTGATATAAGGCAGTTCGCTTCAATTTTTGTGATCCAGCATGACAAACCGGGTAACGGATTGGCGGGTACCGGTCGTAAAAAACAATCATTCCAACGACTTGAAGATTACGGACGGAACCATATATGTGTTTGATAGTCTGTAATGCAATCAGGTTGGGGAGTCAGGTTTCGGCTCACAACAGCAACCACACAACGGGATTTTGGTATATGGCAGCAGAGCAATTCAGGCAATTGCAAACGTATCTGGACTCGCAGATCATTGGGCAGCAAGCGCTGACCCGTAGCTTATTAATCGCGCTTCTCGCCGACGGTCACTTGCTGGTCGAGGGACCACCGGGACTGGCTAAGACCCGGGCCATTAATGCATTAGCGAACGGTATGGACGGCAATTTTCACCGCGTCCAGTTTACTCCTGATCTGCTACCTGCTGACCTGACCGGCACCGACATTTACCGCCCGGAAACGGGCGAGTTTGTTTTTCAGCAAGGGCCGCTGTTTCATAATCTGATGCTGGCCGATGAAATTAACCGGGCGCC
>JBPEWW010000166.1:0-4499 GCA_052032275.1 Alteromonas sp.
TATCAGACGGACTCTGTAAAATAAACTGACAGGGTAGGACTGGCAGAAGCAAAAAGGGGTATTTATTGAGTGGAGGGGTTAGGTGTTGTCACCGTAGAAGGCTTCCACCCGCAACGCCATCCCGTAGGAAGGCTTGAAGCTTTCATCACGCAGCCATAATACGAACGGCTCCACTTCGAAATAAAGCCAGTCGCGGGTGGGGTTTGTACGCCAGCGCATACTGGTGTACACCTCATCGACGCGATAATTAGGCTGACTGTAGCCTTCTACCAGTACGCTGTATACCAGGGCATTGTGGGTATCGAGGGGCTGCAGGTGCTGTAATTCGTGACGCCATAACCAGTCATTGCTTTCATCCCGAAAGTAGAACCGGTGATTAAACCGCATGACGTGTTCGTGAGGACTAATATACTGCAGCGATGTACCCAGTTCAGCACCGAGCCTGTCGCGGGTGTAGTAATACAACTCGGTATCGTACCGCAATGCCCAGCGCGGACTGATCCCCCAGACATTTTCATACTGACTTTTTACATACAGTTGGTCGCGGCGGCCGGCCCCTATGCGGTGGGAAAAATGAGAGTCAATATCCCGTCGGAAGCGCAGTGACAATGTGGTGGAGTCGCCACCCCGGAACGCCGGCTCACGGGCGGCCTTAATGGTGTTGTCCCGCTGATAATCTTCATTGTCGCTCAGCATCAGATCGACGCGGTTTTTCAGCGACGGCAGCTGCACCCGGATCCGAAAGCGCAGGTCAGTCTCGGCAATGTCCCGACTGCGGGGCTCCCAGCTCAGCCGGATGCGGCCTTCGGCTCTGGCGTCTTCGTACATGGTGCTGTTATCCAGCGCAAAAAAACTATCCAGCTGCTGAACGGTATAGTCCATGGAGTCTGTCAGATTGTCCTGCCAGCGATCCAGCCAGTGAGCCTGTGGCTGCGAAGATTCCACGGGCGGACGAACCACGGCATGCAGCGGTGAATCTGTGGGGCTGAGTAATGGCGCCTGGGGTGCCATTAAGCCCGTACAAAAAACCAGATACAGACACGACATAATGGGTTGTTACCACCTATCCTTATTCGCTGATTTCACGTGTGTCGTCCTGATTGACAACACGCCCCGGTGTGAGAATGGCATTACCTTAGCATGCAGCTACAGACTTGCCACACTAATCTGCCTAGCAAGATGCTTGCCGTCCCGTGGCCCGCAACGCGCGGTCAGCACGTCTGTGAGTGCGTCACCTTTACATACAGTTTATGGCAATATCTACAATATTGTGGTGAAAGCTGTTAGTGGCAGTGGCATACTGGGGCAATTGAAGTATGGGAGAGTTTTTATGGGCGGTATAAGCATTTGGCAGTTGCTGATAATTTTAGTGATCGTGGTTTTATTGTTCGGGACCAAGCGGCTGAAAAGCATTGGCTCTGACCTTGGGGGCGCGGTAAAAGGCTTCAAAAAAGCCGTGACTGACGACGAACAGGATGCTGACTTCAAAGACCCCAAAAAGGTCGAGGAAAAGCAATCCGTCGACCCCGTCAACGCCGACACCAAGAGCGAAGCAAAAGATAAATCCTGATGTTTGACATTGGCTTCTGGGAGCTACTGGTCATTGGGGTTCTGGCACTGTTAATTTTAGGGCCGGAGCGTTTGCCCGGTGCTATGCGCTCCACCATCAAAACCATTCGCAGTGTGCGTAACACCGCCTCCGGCTTTAAGCAGGAAATGGAGCATCAACTGCGTGTTCACGAACTGCATGAAAACTTAAAAAAAGCTGAGCAGCAGGGGCTGAAGGACCTTTCCCCAGAGCTGAGAGAAAGCGTAGATGAACTCAAAGACGCTGCCAAATCTGTTCAGCAACCCTATAAAAAAGATTAAATGTCCGATCCAAACAGCCTGATATCTCATCTGATAGAATTGCGAAGCCGCATACTCAAAGCGCTGGCCAGTGTGCTGGTGGTATTTGCCTGCCTGGCCTATTTCGCCAATGATCTCTACCAGCTCCTGGCGATGCCGTTGCTGCGCTCGTTGCCCGAAAATGCCACCATGATTGCCACTGACGTGGCGTCACCCTTTTTTGCCCCGTTCAAACTGACGCTGGTGCTGTCGTTTTTCATCGCCATTCCCTACGTGTTGTACCAGGTGTGGGGCTTTATTGCGCCCGGCTTATACCGCAACGAGAAAAAGCTGGTGGCGCCGTTACTGCTGTCCAGCACCCTGTTATTTTACGCCGGGATGGCCTTCGCCTATTTTGTGGTGTTCCCCATCGCCTTTGCATTTTTTAACAGCGTGGCGCCAGAAGGCGTGACGGTCAGCACCGATATTTCCAGCTACCTTAATTTCGTACTGAAACTGTTTTTTGCCTTTGGTGTCTCATTTGAAATCCCGATTGCCATTATTCTGCTGTGCTGGACCGGGGTGACCGATGCCAAAACACTGCGCCAGAAACGTCCCTATGTGGTCGTGGGTGCGTTTGTGGTGGGTATGTTATTAACGCCGCCAGATGTGATTTCGCAAACCCTGTTAGCGATCCCCATGTGGCTGTTATTTGAAGTGGGCGTCATCGTGGGCGGTTTATATGCCGGTACCCGGGATGAAGACCTGAGCGAAGACGAGTCCGAGGCATCTGCGCCTGGCTCCACGCCTGATAAGAAATAAAGAAAGGACAGTTCATGAAGTACCGTGTAGTTATGATGTGTGCCGGAATGATGGGGCTTGCTGCTCTGCCGGTGCAGGCTGAAACACTGGCCGGGGCACTCAATAAATGTAAAGCCGAAGACAACAGTCTTCAGCGTCTGGTATGTTACGACCGTGTGGTAAAAAACATGCAGCAATACAGTGGCCTGGACGAGGCGGTGAAACAGGGCTACACAGTCCCGTCAGCCAGCCGCAACGCTGCGGTGCCCGCCCCTGCGACTGCACCGGTACCGCCTGCCCAGAAAGCGCCAGCGCCCCAGTTTGGTCTGGAACATAAAGAAGACCAGGACACGTTGCCGCAAACCATGACGGCCAGTGTCAGTAAGGTAGAAAAAACCGCCCGTGACCAGTATCTGATCACCCTGGATAACGGCATGGTCTGGCGGCAGGCTGACAACGAGCGTTACCGTATCAAAACCGGTGACTCGGTCACCATTGAACGCGGCATGCTGGGCGCGTTTTATCTGTCCCGGCCAGATGCAAACCGCCGTATTAAGGTAAGGCGTGTCGATTAAATGGAGTGGTTCGACGCCGGCGTAAACCTGCTGGACAGACGTTTCGATGTGGCTGAGGTCCTGGCCGAAGCCCGCCAGGCGGGGGTCACGCGGATCTGTCTGATAACGACCCACCCGGATGAATGGGAAGCGGCCGCAGGCCTGTACGCAGCGCACCCGGACCAACTTTGTTATACCTTGGGTGTCCATCCCCACCATGCCAAAGATGTCAGGCCAGAACACTATACCCGGCTGCAGGAGCTCGCGACGGCTCCCGGGGTCGTGGCCATTGGCGAATGCGGGCTGGATTTTAACCGCAATTTCTCGCCACCGGCTATTCAGCAACAGGTATTTCGTGAACAGCTGAAACTGGCGGTGACCCTGGGGTTACCTGTTTACCTGCATGAACGGGATGCATTCGCTGAACAGCAAGCGATACTGAATGAATTTGCCGCCGGTCTCACCGGAGGCCTGGCGCACTGCTTTACCGGTGATACGGCCAGCATGCGCGCCTACCTGGCACTGGGGCTGCACATCGGTATTACCGGCTGGGTATGCGACCCCAAACGGGGGCAGGCGCTACGGGAAGCGGTGACCTCTCTGCCGCTTAACCGGTTAATTCTGGAAACCGATGCCCCTTACCTGTTTCCTAAAAGTCTGCGGCCCCGAAAGCGCAACAACACCCCGGCGACCTTGCCACACATTGCCACGCAACTCGCTGAAATACTCGAAAGTTCCCCTGCAGAACTCAGTAACAGCAGTTATGCTAATACCTGTGACTTATTCGGATTGAAGCGATAAAAACTGCATGCAGTTACACTCCCACACGGTGCGTCGGTATGACATTTGGCTGGTAGCCTCCACCTGCCTGGCTGTGGCGTTCTTTCTGGCGGTAACTTTCCGGTTAGCCCCCATCACCACGCCGATGGAACGAATAGGCGAATTAGCCTATCTCGGCGATGGGAATGAGGCCGTCACCTATGAGAACTGGCGGGACGTACCTGACGAGCGATGGCAGGCGGTCAGTAACCCGGTGAACTTTGGCATGCAACACATGCCCTTCTGGTTCCGCTTTACCTTACCGCCTGCACCCGGCAACGCAAAAGAACGGCTGTTGGAAGTGCGTTATCCATTGTTAGACAGCATCGCGGTGGCCTATTATGCGCCCGGTAACAATGCACCTGTGGTCAGCTATACCGGCGGCGATATCAATGCCTTCGCTACCCGGCCGGTGGCCCATGAATCACTGCTCTTTCCGGTGCCGGCCAGTGAGCAGGCGCTTACCGTGGTTATGCGGGTGAAAACCTCCGGCACGGT
>JBPEWW010000167.1:0-15559 GCA_052032275.1 Alteromonas sp.
CACTACCTTAAACAGGCGGCAGGAAAGGGACACCCGTTAGCTTCAGCATTTACCCGGGTGATTGCAGACTATCAGCCAATCACCTTAGACCGGGTCGAGGCCGGACGCTGGAACGGTAACCAGGCCTGTTTACAGCGGGTACAGCTATTCGCTACGTCACTGAGTACCATTCATCGTGCGGACGCGCTTTACCGGCAATTTAACCAGGACACCCGGCTGCAACCCTTGCCCATCTGTCTGCAACGGCCGATCTGGCTGGCCTCGCAGGAGTTAGCCTGTGACGCCGACTGGCAGGGAAAAGGGCGGCTGGGATGTGATATCCGGCCGCTGGCTGCGGCAGCCAAACAACGGGACTTTACGCATGCCGTCATCCTGGCCAGACAGGGTAAAGCAAACGTGAACAATGGCGTGATGTTTTTAGATATCAGTGACGCCTATTCGGTGTTTGTTCATGAACTGGCGCACTTTTCTGGTTTTGCTGACGAATACCCGCTCAGTCGCGGTGCGGCGCGACGATATTGTGGACGTGATGACATTCCTAATCTGGTGTTTGACGGTGCGCTGACCTATCAGCCGGTGGCCCGTGTTCGGCAGTGGCAGGCCCTGCAACCGGGGGGGATATATCTGGCCAAAACCTGCAGCGCCATCGCCAGGCATGCGTATAAACCCACCTCGCAGGTAACATTTATGGAGCACCACGACAGCGGCGTGATCCCGCGCCTGTATGTGGAACTCTGGCGTCGACAGTTAATGGATAATACGTCTCACCGGCCTGTGTACATGAACCTGTTTCAGGCTTTTCATCATCATCAGCAAACAGCTGAGGCGGATATTTGGTTAAAGCGCTATGAGGCACACCGCAAGCCCGGTAATAACCCAGCAACCACCGTATCACCGCCGTAGCGAAAGCGAGGCTTCGTACGCCAGCATTTCATCACGCAATTCGGCTACCCACATGGCCGTTGCGCCGCAAATGGCCACGGGCATGACAATAAAGTTCACAATGGGTATCAGCGAGAATAAATTCACCATGATGCCAAATGAAAACGCCCGGCTTTTATGCTCTCCCAGATGGAGGCGCATGCGGGTGAAAGTGACTTTATGATTATCGTACGGGTAGTCGCAATACTGGATAGCCATCATCCAGGCGGAAAACATAAACCACAACACCTGGCCAATGACAGGCACAAATAAAAACAGCAGCATAAATCCAATTGCCCGGGGAATATACCAAAGTAACTTGGCAAGCTCCCGGCCCAGGGTACGGGGGATATCTTTTATCAGTGATACCACCCCCTCATCTCCAAGGGGCTGGCCAGTCAGGTGGCGCTCAACTTTTTCTGCCAGTACGCCATTGAACGGCGCCGCAATCCAGTTGGCCAGCGTCCCGAAAATAAGCGCAAATACGAGCAGTACACTTAGAATAGCCAATGGCCATAAGATGAAACTTAAGGCGGTTTTGAGCCAGCCTAACCACTGCGGGATCATGTCGATCAGCAAAGTGATTCCGGCTTCGATCTCGCCGTAAAGGAAATAGAAGGCGGTGGCAAACAACACTAAGTTTATGGCCAGCGGTACAAATACAAAGCGTTTCAGGCCCTTGGTTCTGATCAGGCGAAACCCCTGGGTAAAATAACTAAATCCGCTGCGTGTCACTGTGCGCTCCCTGTTAGCAATCATTAGCTGGCACTATAAAGCATTTGCAGGGCCGGAATAAATGCCAATTGTTACAGCGTGTGAGTTTTGGTAGAGTCTGGCAACAATAATAACAACAGGCACGCACGCTACATGCTGCGCCAATTTTCACGTCAGCGAATCAACAGTCAGATCCCATCCGCAGAAATCAGCAGGAACCTCATTGTGTCAAACCGTGAGGCGTTGTCGTGCGTCTGAAAAAAATTAAACTGGCGGGGTTTAAGTCATTCGTCGATCCGACGTCTATCCCATTTCCCGGCGATATGACGGCAGTCGTCGGACCAAATGGCTGTGGCAAGTCAAACGTTATTGATGCGGTACGCTGGGTGCTGGGTGAAAGCTCGGCCAAGAATTTGCGCGGCGACGCCATGACAGACGTTATCTTTAATGGTTCCAGCGCCCGCAAGCCTGTTGGGCAGTGCAGTGTGGAACTGGTTTTTGACAACAGTTCAGGCCGGATTGGTGGGGAATATGCCCGCTATAATGAGCTGGCTGTAAAGCGTCTGGTCACCCGGGATGCCACCTCGACCTACTTTTTAAATGGGGTAAAGTGTCGCCGCCGCGATGTCACCGATCTGTTCCTGGGCACCGGGCTCGGTCCACGCAGTTATGCCATCATCGAGCAGGGGATGATTTCCCGGCTCATTGAGTCGAAACCCCAGGAACTGCGGGTGTTTATTGAAGAAGCGGCAGGTATATCCCGGTATAAAGAGCGCCGACGGGAAACCGAAAATCGTATTCGCCATACGCTGGATAACCTTGAGCGCCTTGAGGATGTACGTCAGGAGCTTGGCCAGCAACTGGACAAGCTGCAACGGCAGGCCGCTGCTGCGCAGCGCTATAAGGCCTTAAAGCAGACTGAGCGGCGTCTGAAATCTGAGCTCGCGGCTATTCGCTGGCTGCACCACTCAGAACACCTGTCGCGGCTGGAGAAGGACCGCCTGGCCCATCAAACGGAGCTCGATGCCCTTATCGCCCGCCAGCGTGGAGAAGAAGCTGGCATGGCAGACTACCGGACGCGGCGGGATGTGTGCAAACATGAACTGGAAACACTGCAACAAAGCCTGTTTTCTACTGCGACCACCATCACCCGGCTGGAACAGGATGCCTTACACAGCAAGCAGCGAAGCCAGCAGATAAGCCACGAACTTAACGCGTTGTCGGATCGCCAGGCCGGGTTGACTGAATCGCTGCGGGAGGCCCGCACGGCGCATGCACAGGCGCTGTCACAGCAAGCGCAGCTTGAGCCTCAGCTGGAGATAGCGGAAGCCCGGGTAGAACAGGCGCAGCAGGCCCGTGCAGAGGCCGAGCATAAATTACGGGAGTTCAACCGGGACAGCCGTGAGCATGAACAGCAGTATCATGAACTCAAGCAGCAGGTGCAGGCGTGCCACAGTAAAATTCAGTCAACGATGAGCATGCAGCTGCGTACCTCACAGCGGGTGAGTGAGCTTAAAGAGGAGCGCGACACCTTACACAGCGACCAGCTTCAGGCGCAGCTCACAGAGTTGTCTGACAGACTGGAAGAAGCCCGGTACCAGCTAGAAAACCGTGAATCAGACATCGAAACAGCGCAAACCCTGGCCCGTGAAGCAGAACAGCAATTGGAAAATGCCCGGGCGCAATTCAGAGAGGCCGACGGGCAGCTTCATCAGGTACAGGCTAAAATAGCCGCGCTTGAGGCGTTGCAGAACTCCCACAGTTACACAGCGGACGTGCAGACAGACGACATTACCCCGTTGTGGCAAAGCCTGACGGTGAAAAATGGCTATGAGCAGGAAGTAGAGCGGGTGCTGGCCGCCTGGCATCATCCGCTTATCACTACAGCCCATCAGCGTGACGGCCTCACTACAGCTACTGACCGGCTGCCGCAGGGCAGACCGGTGTTTTATGAGCAGGGTGCGCTGAGCGCGGCCCGTCCCGGTACGCTTGCCGCCTGCCTGACGGCCGGCGCGTGTCCGGTGGCCTTTAATGATATCTACGTGGTTGAGACGCTTGCCGAAGCCGAAGCACTGCTGTCACAGCTTGCTGCACACCAGAGCGTGCTGGTGAAAAACGGTCCCTGGCTGAGCCAGGAGTACATTATCCATGGTACGGCTGGTGAGCAGGATGGGGCCTTGCAGCGCGCCGCGCAACTCACCCAGTTAGCGGAAGATGCCGCGCAATTACAACAACGGGTCAGTGACGCGCGTCATCTGCAGGATGCAAAAGCTGCCAGCGTTGCCACGCGGTCAGCGACACTCAGCCGGTTAATGCAGGATCGCGACCACGCCCGGGCACAAGTGCAACAGCTGGAAAATCAGCGTAACGTGGTAGACATGCAGCTCACCCAGCGCAACGCCCGTGCTGATAAATTGGAGCAGGATTTGCGCAGTCAGGAAGCGCTGCTGGACACGGAGCAGCAACAACTTGAGGTGCTGTCAGAGCAATTGGAGACCCTGGAAGTCGCCATTCTGGAACATGAAACCCATGTTGAGGATGTGCATGCTCAGCGGGATGCGTTGGAGCAGGAGCTGACCCACCAGCGTCAGACTGCCGAGACACAGACCCAGGCCACCCATGCCCTGGCGCTCAAGTTGCAGCAATGCCAAAGTCAGTCTGCGCTATATGCCGAACAGGTGACGCGTAACGAAGCACAGCTGACGGATTACACCCAGCGCGAACAGCAGTTGCGCGACGAACAGCGGGCACTGGCACAACCTCAGGACACACAACAGGCCCGGTTACAGGACTTGTTAGAGGAGAAGCTCGCGCTGGAAACGAGGCGGTCAGAGCAACAGGCACAGCTGGAAGATATTGAGCAATGGCTTAGCGCAGCAGAACAGGATCAGCAGGGTATCAGCCGACAGGTCCAGCAACGTCAGGCGGCGATTGATGCGCTTAATCTGGAAATGGAAGGCGGCCGGGTGCGCGCCGCTGCAGTATTAGAGCAGTTAGAAGCGACCGGGCAGACACTTAAGGCAGTGCTGGACTCGCTGCCGGAGGACGCCGAGGAACACCAATGGCAGCAGGAGCTGGAAAAAACCAGCACCGGAATTAGCCGGCTCGGTGCGGTAAATCTGGCAGCCGTAGAAGAGTACGATACACAGTCGGCGCGAAAGGCGCATCTCGACGCCCAGCACGATGACCTGATGCAGGCCCTGGATACCCTGCAATCAGCAATACGCAAAATTGATAAAGAAACCCGCAGCCGGTTCTCGCAGACGTTTACGCAGGTGAACGAGGATCTCAAACAACTGTTTCCCAAAGTGTTTGGCGGCGGCTCGGCGTATCTGGATTTGACTGACGACGATTTACTGGAGACCGGGGTCACCATTATGGCCAGGCCGCCGGGCAAGAAAAATAGCACAATCCACCTGCTTAGCGGTGGAGAAAAAGCGTTAACCGCTTTATCATTGGTATTTGCAATATTCAGACTGAATCCGGCACCGTTTTGTTTGCTGGATGAAGTGGATGCACCGCTTGACGACGCTAACGTCGGGCGGTTTTGTAAGTTGGTGTCGGAAATGTCCCGCACCGTGCAGTTTATCTATATCACCCACAATAAGATTGCGATGGAAATGGCCAGCCATTTAACCGGCGTGACCATGGCCGAGCCTGGAGTTTCCAGAATGGTGGCAGTTGATGTCGATGAAGCAATGGCCTTCGCAGAAGCATAACAAAGGGCGACTAACATAATGGAAGATGAATTACGTCTGTCATTACTCATTGCCGGTACCTTCTTCATAGTGGCGGTACTCGCTCATGGTATCTGGAAAATTCGCAAAACTAACAAGCCCGGCACCCGCCGTGAACGGGTGGAGCCAGGTGCGCTTGAGCCTTCCGCTGAGCTGGACGGCGACGATGTATCCTGGAATGAGCCGGATGCGGATGACGACTATGGTGAGCATACCGGCTTTGATGATTATGGGGTCGGCAAGGTTCGGGTAGTCGAACGGGCCAAACCCGCAACTGACCACTCTGGCACCGACCATGCCGAACCGGACGAACAGCCGTCAGCGACCACGACGAAGCCCGCGACAGCGACGCCTGATGCGCCAGCTGCCCCCGAGGAAAAGCCGTCAGAGAGCCAGGCAAACAACGTTGCTGCTGCGCCCCGGGCTGAACCGGCTGAAAAATTGTACGGCTCGGTGGTGACCAACCCGAAGCCGCATTTGCAATCCGCGCGCGCCGAGGAGGGCGAGGGAGCTGCCGATATTCCTGAGCCGCCGGGCTTCCTGTTGAAAACTGAATCTGCATCAGACCAAACAGCTTCGCCAACCGTGTCCGACAACCCGGAGGCTGAGACAGCTGCACAGGACATTGATGACTTTAGTCTGGCTTCTCAGTCTGAGGAGGAGCTCAAAGCAGAGGAAGGAACGGGGTTGGGTGAGCAGGCCCGGCGCTTTGTTAGCCGCAAGAAACACAAAGCCACCAAGCGCCGGCAAGAGCCGCGCTTTGGTGAAGATCAGATGCGCATTGACTTCGACACGGCGCAAGAGCAAACCGCGCCAGCCGCAGAACCGTCACCGGCTCGTACTGAAAAGGTGACGCCCGCTAAAGAGCAGGAAGTGCTGGTGCTCAATGTTCGTGCTCCGGAGGACGAACCGATTAGTGGTGCCGCCTTGTTGCCCATGCTACTTACCCTGGGCTTTAAATTCGGTGATCAGGACATTTTCCACCGCCATGTTAACTCCAATGGCAAAGGTCCGGTGTTATTCAGCCTGGCGAATATGTTTAAGCCAGGTGTGTTCGATATAGATAACCTGGAAACATTTACCACCCATGGGGTCTCGTTGTTTATGATCCTGCCTATCGAAGGCGACCCCCATCAGGTGTTCAATATGATGCACAATGCCGCACGAAAGATTGCCGATGAGTTCAATGGGCAGGTTCTCGACGGCCGTCGCAGCGTACTGACCAAGCAGGGCCTGCAGCAGTATTTGGAGAAAATTCGCGAGTTCGAACGTCAGCGCATGATCTCGCGCCACGATTGATTCCTGTCGGCGCAATAATCATTGCGCCCGTTTTTATGAGATAGCTATGACCACAGTGAATGAGGCTACCCGCGAGCGTGTTGACGCGCTTCGTGCTGATATCAATGAATACAACTACCAGTACTACGTAGCCGATGCGCCCAGTGTGCCGGACGCCGAATATGATCGGTTAATGCAGGAACTCAGGGAACTGGAGGCTAAGCATCCGGAGCTGCAGTCCGCTGACTCGCCCTCCCAGAAAGTGGGCGGGGCGGTGCTCGATGCCTTTGAGCAGGTTGCCCATGAAGTCCCGATGCTGTCACTGGACAACGCGTTTGATGCGGACTCCCTGCTGGCCTTCGAAAAGCGACTCACCGATCGGTTAAAAGACACCACGCAGCTCGCCTTCAGTTGTGAGCCGAAGCTGGATGGCCTGGCCGTCAGTATCTTATATGAGGACGGTAAGCTGGTGCGGGCTGCTACCCGCGGCGACGGTCAGGTGGGTGAAAATATCACCCAGAATGTAAAAACGATTGGTAATGTCCCGTTGCTTCTGCGCGGCGATGACTTGCCGGCCAGAATTGAAGTGCGCGGCGAAGTCTTTATGTCCAAAGCCGGGTTCGAAAAGCTTAACGACAACCAGCGTAAAGCCGGGGCGAAAACCTTTGCCAACCCCCGCAATGCGGCTGCCGGTAGTCTTCGGCAACTGGACTCGCGGATCACGGCTAAACGGCCGTTAATGTTTTATGCCTACTCGCTGGGTGTGGTTAGCCCGGAGAGTTTCGCGCTCCCCGAACAGCACAGCGCGCGGCTGGCTTTACTGAGGCAGTGGGGCGTGCCCCTATGCCCGGATATCGACACTGCACTGGGTGGTCAGGGCTGCCTGGCGTATTACCATCGTATTCTGGAGCGCCGTGACAGCCTGCCGTACGACATCGATGGGGTGGTGTTCAAGGTTGATAACATTGAAAAGCAATTGCAACTGGGCTTCGTTGCCCGGGCGCCGCGCTGGGCGATCGCCCATAAATTCCCTGCACAGGAAGAGATCACCCGGTTACTTGACGTCGAATTTCAGGTCGGCCGTACCGGTGCAATCACGCCGGTAGCGCGATTGGAGCCTGTGTTTGTAGGCGGTGTAACGGTGTCCAATGCGACCTTGCATAATCAGGATGAAATTGAGCGACTGGGTGTACAGGTTAACGATTATGTGGTGATCCGGCGTGCCGGTGACGTGATCCCTCAGGTGGTGTCCGTTATTGCGGACCGTCGACCAGCCGATGTAACACCTATCCGGTTTCCCACCCGGTGCCCGGTGTGTGACTCACAGGTTGAAAAGCTGGCTGATGAGGCGGTGGCGCGGTGTACCGGCGGGTTAATTTGTGCCGCGCAGCGTAAACAGGCCTTGAAACATTTTGCGTCGCGCAAAGCCCTGGATATTGATGGACTGGGGGACAAACTGGTTGAACAGCTGGTGGATGCAGAACTGGTGGCCAGCCCGGCTGATTTTTTCCGGTTGTCGCTGGCAGACTTAATCGGGCTGGAACGCATGGCTGAAAAGTCGGCTTCCAACCTGCTGACCTCCCTTGAGCAGTCTAAACAAACCACTTTCGCCCGGTTCCTGTACGCGCTCGGCATTCGGGAAGTGGGTGAGGCGACTGCGGCTAACCTGGCGTTACACTTTCAAACGCTGGACGCTCTGGCCCAGGCCAGTGTTGAGCAATTGCAGGAAGTCAGTGATATTGGCTCCGTGGTGGCGCAGCATATCTTTAACTTTTTCAATGAGCCCCATAACACAGCCATTGTTACGGCGCTGCTTGAGGAGGGCGTCCACTGGCCCCAGGTTGAAAGTCAGCGTGTGGATGCGCAGCCACTCAGCGGGCAGACCTGTGTGCTGACTGGCAGCCTGACGGCGATGGCCCGCAATGATGCCAAAGCCTTACTGCAACAGCTGGGCGCCAAAGTTGCCGGTTCGGTGTCATCAAAAACGGATTTTCTGGTCGCGGGCGATAAGGCCGGCTCTAAGCTCACCAAAGCGCAGGATCTGGGGGTGACCGTGTGGGATGAAGCCCGGTTGCTTGAGGTACTGAGTCAACACGGCCTGTATAACGAATAGCGGATTGAGCCCTGCTATTCGTGCTGGCGGCGATTTGCCCGGCGGCGCTCCCACGCGCGCCTGACCTGATAACGCCAGGCGAAGTTTAACCCCAGATAGCCGGCCGCGCCGGCGAATACTGAACATATCGCGCAGCCCACCAGAAAGGCCGGGCCAATCGTACTTAAACTCTCCACCACCCACTGCCAGCTAAACTGAAATTCGAAATGTTGCGGTCTGGTCCCCAGGACAGTCGTGCCTACCTTATACGCTGCGTAGAATATCGGAGGCATGGTGAATGGGTTAGTGATCCAGACTGTCGCCACCGACAAGGGCAGGTTGGCCCTGAACGGGATAGCCATGCCCGCCGATAACCACATTTGAAAAGGTACGGGCCAGAATGCGAAGAACAGGCCAATACCAAATGCGCCGGAGGCCGACCGACGGTTAAGGTGCCATAAATTTGGCTCATGCAGAACGGATCCGAACACCCGCAGAAACCGATTATTTTTAATGGTTTGATGGTCAGGCAGGAATCGTTTTATAAAATTTTTAGGCATAACGGCTATACAATCTTTTGCTAGGGCCCGCGAAAGAATGCGACATTCAGTTACACTCCACCTGTCAGGGTTCTGCCTGGGCGCGGCGTCCTCATTGCTATGGCATTCTCTGCCAAGCGTAACCACGCTGATTTACCTGAGTGGTACATATCTGGCTGTTTGCTCCCTGTCGCTGATGCGTCTTCCATTTCTACCGCATAGTTACGGAAAAAGTTCGCCCGCACGGGTGGCAGCTAGAGCCAGCACTTTCACGGCAGGCACGCTCCTTGGCGTTATCTGGATGGCGAGTGTAGGGCATTGGTATACGCTTTGGCAACTGCCAGCGGGGAAAATTCATCAGGATATCGCGGTGACAGGATGGATAACCCGTGTCCAGTGCGACGAAACCCGTCAGCTGGTGTACCTGAAGGCCACGCACGCAGCGCAAGTGCGCCTTGTACGCCGGCCAGTTCTGCTGTTATCGCAACGCATGCCCAGTTTCTGCCTGCAGGCGGGGCAGCATATACATGCCATCACCCGTCTGAAGCCCGTACACGGTCTGGCCAACCCTGGCGGTTTCGATTACCACCGCTACCTGGTCAGTCAGCGGGTGGCTTACCGGGGCTACATCCGCGAAATGACCGTGCTCTCTGCGGCCTCGGGGTATTCGTTTGTCAGGCAAACCCTTATCGGGCATCTGAAACAACACACTTTGCGCGATCCACGCTGGCTGCAGGCACTGCTGCTGGGTGATCGCAGTGCCCTGACCGACGCTGACTGGCAATTGCTACAGGAAACCGGTACCGCTCACCTGTTTAGCGTCTCCGGCATGCATGTGGGAGTAGTGGCTGCCAGTGCTGTATGGCTGGGGCGGTTACTCGTGATGCTGGCGCTGCGTATGCAGGGATACCGGGCGCCGGTATGGAACAGCCGGCTTCTGCTGACCTGCTGGGTATTGATAGTCTGTGCCGGTTACGTGGTCATCACCGGGGCCGCTTTGCCTGCTGTCCGGGCATGGGTGTTACTGGCCATCTTTATGCTATTGCGAATAGCCTGTCACCACTGGTCTGCGCGCCACATAGCGGTGGTGATGGTCAGCTGCTGCATCCTCTTGTTCCCGTTACAGTTGCTGGCGGCGAGCATGCAATTAAGTGTCGGGGCCGTGCTGGCCATCTGGCTGCTTATCTGGCGATATCGGCTGCACTGCCGCCCGGCGTGGCAAAGTGCCGGGATACTGCAGACAGGGCTTACCGTGCTGTTGCTGCCGCTCACCGTGATGTGGTTTGGGATCCTGAGCCTGAGTACGTTACCGGTAAACCTGCTGGTGGTGCCCCTGGTGATGCTGGCCTTACCGGTGCTGCTGACGGGGTTCATCATCAGCCTGTTACTCCCTGGTCATGCGCATTGGTGGTTAGCTGCATGCACCAGGTTGCTGGACTGGCTGGTTGATTTGCTTAAGGTGCTGCATCAGACGCTTGACTGGGTATGGTATGTGCCATTAAGCGCCGTCGTGGGCGGACTAATAATACTGATTGTGGTGCTCGCCAGCATGCCCGGGTTTCCGTTTAAACGCCTGACGCTGAGCGTGTTGTCGGTGCCACTGATGCTGAGCGGGATACCGGCGCGGGATGATGCCTGGTACCTGCATGTGTTCGACGTGGGGCAGGGCAGCGCCATGGCCGTCAGCCGTGGCAGCCGGGCAATTATCGTCGACACTGGCCCGGCATTTGACGGCCGGGCCATGGCGATGGGACAGCAGGTGTTACCTGCGCTGTTGCAGGCAGGTATTCGCACTGTCGACGGCGTTATCGTCAGTCACAGTGACATTGACCATGCGGGTGGACTGGCACGGTTAGAGCAGAGTCCGCTGGTGCACCCCAATACGTTCTGGCATTCCCCCGTGCGTGGTTGTGAAGCGGGCAAAACGGTTAACTGGCAGGGCCTTAAACTGACGTATCTGTGGCCGATGGCCGGCAACCAGCAGAACGACAATGCCCACTCGTGTGTCATAACTTTGTCCGGCGGCGGCCACCGTGTGTTGCTGCCCGGCGATATTGAGCGCAGCACGGAATACCGTTTGCTCACCCGCTATGCCCATATGGCCGCGGATATAATGGTTGCCCCCCACCATGGCAGTGAGACCTCATCTACCCGTGCCTGGATAAAGGCGGTGGCCGCGCAGCACGTGGTCTTTACCACAGGGTGGCTGAACCGGTGGGCATTTCCCGCGGCGGACGTGGTCAACCGGTATCAGGAGTACGGCGCCAGCCTGTACAACAGTGCCTCTTCCGGGTACCTGCGCTTCCGGTTACCGCCGCATGCCCCTGTCAGCGTAATGACCTATCGGGATACAATGGCGCCCCGGTGGTACCGAATACGCCGCACAGAGTAACTTTTGCTTCATCCGGGAAATTTGGCTGGGCCGCACTGAATGGGGCAGCGCAAATACCAGCAGCAGACGCTAAACTGTTCACCTGCCGGGCAAATCACGGCAAGTCGATTAGGGGATTTGCCGGTGAGCCTGTACAATAGTGCGCAATTAAAACAAGGTGTGATAGTAATCCATGCAGCAAACTGAGTATTCACCGTCTCAGGTGCGTCGCTTTCTTCGATATTTACGTGAATACAAAATGCCATTTTTGGTGGCAATCATTGGGATGATTGGCTACTCAGCCGTCGACACATTCGTGTTCGCACAATTGCAGCCCATGATTGATGAATCGCTGGGGCAGAATAACCACGACTACCTGCGTCTGGCTGCTTATGCCATCGTGCCGCTTTTTATATTGCGCGGGCTGTTTAATTTCATGGGCACCTATACGCTGACCTGGATAGGTTCGCGGGTGGTAATGCGGATGCGCCAGCAGCTGTTTGATAAATATATTCACTTGCCGGTAGCGTTTCATGATAATCATGCGGTAGGCGGCCTGATCAGTAAGGTCACCTACGATACCGAGCAAGTGGCCAACGCAGCGGGTAAAGCGTTGCTGACATTGGTCAGGGAAGGCGCCCTGGTGATCGGCCTGTTAGGGGTGATGTTCTGGTATTCGTGGCAGTTGTCGCTGATATTTTTGCTGGTCGGGCCGGTGGTAGCGGTCATTGTGTCTTATGTCAGTAAACGTTTCAGAGTGGTGAGCCGCAGCATCCAGCATGCCATGGGCAACCTGACCTCGGCCGTTGAGCAGGCCGTGAAGGGACATAAGGTGGTGTTAATGTTTGGTGGTCAGCACATTGAACAGCAGCGCTTTGAAAAGAAAAATAACCACAACCGTCAGCAAACCATGAAGCTGGCTGTCACCCAGATCCTGAGTGTTTCGTCTATCCAGGTGATTGCCTCAGTGGCACTGGCCGTGGTGCTGTTTATTGCCAGCCAGCCTGATATGCTTGAAAAGCTCACCGCCGGAGTCTTCATCAATGTGGTGTTCTGTATGGTTATGCTGTTAAAACCATTGAAGCAGCTGACCACCATTAACAATGAGTTTCAAAAAGGTATGGCCGCCTGCAGTAGCGTATTTGAAGTCCTCGACAGACAGGATGAGGATGACTCCGGTCAAGTGACGCTGACCCGGGCCAAAGGCAAGCTGGAGTTTGAGGATGTTACCTTTACCTACCCGGGCAAAACGACACCGGCGCTGCGGAATATCAGTTTTACTGCTCAGCCCGGTAAATCCATCGCGCTGGTTGGCCGCTCCGGCAGCGGAAAGTCGACCATCTCTGCGCTGATGACACGCTTTTATACACCGCAGTCAGGCCAGATCCGGCTGGACGATACGCCCCTTAACGATATAGATCTGAAATCGCTGCGCGCCCAGTTTGCGCTGGTGTCGCAGCATGTCACGCTGTTCAATGACACCATCGCCAATAATATTGCCTACGGCTCGCAGCATAAAGTCACCCGGGAACAAATTGAAGAAGCCGCGCGGGTGGCCCATGTGGCGGAGTTTCTGCCCCAGCTTCCCGATGGCATGGATACCATTATAGGCGAAAACGGCCTGATGCTGTCTGGCGGCCAGCGTCAGCGGATTGCCATTGCGCGGGCGATACTCACCGATGCTCCCATCCTGATCCTGGATGAGGCCACCTCAGCGCTGGACACTGAATCAGAACGCCTGATCCAGGATGCGCTGGAAAAACTTCAGCAACGGTGTACCAGTGTAGTCGTGGCCCATCGCCTTTCAACTATCGAGAATGCCGACACTATCATTGTGGTAGAGCAGGGGCAGATCCTGGAAATGGGCAAGCACCAGGAGCTGCTGGACAAACAGGGCCACTATGCCCAACTGCATGCCCTGCAGTTTGGTGACTAAATGCCGGCGCTGCAGAGAATGTGGTATCAGGGCCATCCGCTACAATGGCTACTGTTGCCCTTCACTTGGCTGTTTTCTGCCCTGACCGCACTGCGACGCCGTTGTTATGCGTGGGGGCTCTTACGCACCCACCGGGTGGAGGCGTTTGTTATTGTGGTGGGCAATATTTCTGTGGGCGGCAATGGTAAGACACCCGTGGTGCTCGCGCTGGCAGAGCACCTGCGTCAGCAGGGCATTGCCGCTGGCATCCTGAGCCGGGGCTATGGTGCAAAGTCCGATTATTACCCCCGCCTTGTGCAGGCCACAGATCCTGCCGGGCAGGTGGGTGACGAACCCCGCCTGCTGGCCCGGCGATCAGGGTTACCTGTGGTTATTGATCCGGTGCGGGCACGGGGGGCAAAGTACCTGTCAGAAGAGCTTAAGTGTGATGTCATTATCTGTGACGATGGCTTGCAACATTACGCGTTACACCGGGATATGGAACTGGTTGTCATGGATGGCCGGGGGCTGGGCAACGGCCACCTTCTGCCGATGGGCCCACTGCGGGAGCGCGACTGGCGTTTAGCGCAAGTGGATGCCATTATTCATAATACCGGACTCACTACAGCACCCGCACTGACGGTTAGCGGGCCCCGGCAGTACGCCATGACCCTGCACCCCGGCGAGTTTAAGAATGTATGCGACCCGGATGTGACCCGACAGGCAGAAGATTTCGGGCCGGTGGCGGCGTGTGCCGGTATCGGTGCGCCCGACCGGTTTTTCAGCCAGTTGCGTGCCATGGGGCTCACCCTGGATATCACCAGAGGGTTTCCCGATCACCATCATTATCGGGCCGGGGATGTGCCCGCCGGCACGGTGATTGTGACTGAAAAAGATGCCGTCAAGTTGCAGCATATCGCCCATGCGGATTGCTGGTATCTGCCGGTGGATGCTCAGTTACCGACAGATTTTTATGCGCTGGTCGGGGCGCGTCTTAAACAATGTAAACAAAAACAAAAAAGGTAGATTATGGCGTTTGATAAACGATTGCTGGAAGTTGTGGCCTGTCCGGTATGTAAAGGTAAGCTGGCGTGGTTACCTGAGCAGGCTGCTCTGATATGCCGTTTTGATCGTTTGCGCTTCCCGGTGGAAGACGGGATCCCGGTTTTAATTGAAGAAAAGGCCGCTTCATTGTCGCTTGATGATGTTGACGCGACACGATAGGGCCCGGGTATGTCATTTATTGCAGTGATCCCCGCCCGTTATGGCTCGAGCCGGTTTCCCGGCAAACCCCTGGCCAATATAAACGGCAAACCTATGATCCAGCATGTGGTTGAAAGGGCAAATGAAGCAGGTGCCGAAGCCGTGATAGTGGCCACTGATGATGAGCGGATAGCCCGCGTGGCATCGTCATTCAGTGATGTCTGTATGACGGGCACCCATCACCAGTCGGGCACGGAGCGCATTGCCGAAGTGCTGGAGGTGCGGGACGTTGGCGACAGCACGGTGGTGGTAAACGTGCAAGGCGATGAGCCATTCGTGCCAGCCGCCAATATTCGTCAGGTGGCCGGTAATCTGGCCAACCGCAGTTCAGTACCCATGGCAACACTGGCAACCCGTATTCAGCATGCAAAGGACATCAGTAACCCCAATGTGGTAAAAGTGGTGACCAGTCAGGCCGGTTTCGCGCTGTATTTTTCGCGCTCGGCAATCCCTTTTGAGCGAAGCACTATGATGCAGTCTGCCTCGCCATCCGATCCTGCATTGTATCTGCGGCACATTGGGCTGTACGGCTACCGGGCAGGGTATGTGAAACGCTATGTCAGTTATACGCCGTCTGCGCTCGAGCATATCGAGTCCTTGGAGCAGTTACGTGCACTTTGGTATGGCGATGCGATTCATTGTGATATTGCCGAGGAAGAGCCTCCGGTAGGTATTGATACACCGGAAGATTTAACCACGCTGTTACAGTCACTGAAAAAGTAACGTTAC
>JBPEWW010000168.1:0-5594 GCA_052032275.1 Alteromonas sp.
CGGTATCAGGCTGAGTATCTGTCAGGCACGGCCCACAGGAAAGTTTAGTACGTCTTCGATGGTACTGGCACCGGTGACCAGCATCAACAACCGGTCAATGCCCAGCGCCACCCCGGCGCAGTCCGGCAGGCCATGGGCAAGGGCCGACAATAGCCGCTCATCCGCCGGACGGCGGGGTAACTGGTGTGCCGCGCGTTGCTGGTTATCCTCAGCAAACCGTCGCCGCTGCTCGTGGGCGTCGCCAAGCTCGAAAAAGCCATTGGCCAGTTCAACGCCTTTAAAGTAAACCTCAAAGCGATCGGCTATCCTGGGATCAGCCGGGTTTACCCGGGCCAGTGCGGCCTGGGACGCCGGAAAACTGTAAATCATCACCGGCGCCTGCTGACCGATGCGCGGCTCGGCCACCATGCTGAACAACAGTTGCAGCAGGGTGTCGCGGCTGAGTGTGTCAGGTTCATCGATGTCTATCTGATGGCTGGTCAGGGCATCAACCAGCTGCTGCTCACTGACAGTTAACGGATCGAGTCCCACATGGCGCTGAAACGCGTCCTGGTAGGTCAGCCGCTCAGCCTGGTCACAATCCAGTGTGGCCAGAAGCAACGCTTCCACCTCATCCATCAGCGCATGATGGTCAAACCCGGGCCGGTACCATTCAAGCATAGTAAACTCGGGGTTATGGTAACGGCCTGCCCCTTCATGGCGAAATGCTTTACAGATCTGATAGATAGGACCACTGCCTGCACACAGCAAGCGCTTCATGGCGTATTCCGGGGAGGTCTGTAGCCATAAGGTTTGCGCTTGGGGGCCGTCGGCATGGGTAAAATCGGTGCGAAAGGCATCCAGATGCACATCCGTGACGGTGGCGTGGGAAAGCAGCGGCGTATCAACTTCCAGTACGCCACGGGCATCAAAAAAGTGGCGAATGGTTTTCAGTAACGCCGCCCGGGCCAGCCGGGCTGCAGGGGAGGTGGTGGGTGTCCAGTCAGTCATGGCGCCGTAACAGGCCAGCCGCATGGCCGGCCGACCGGGAGACTTACTTCTGCACCCGCGAGACGTACTCGCCGGAGCGTGTGTCTACTTTAATGACTTCACCGGTTTGTACAAACAGCGGTACGCGCACCACGGCGCCAGTGCTCAGCGTGGCGGGTTTGCCACCGGTACCAGCGGTGTCGCCTTTCAGGCCAGGATCCGTTTCCGTGATTTCCAGCTCAACGAAATTCGGCGGCGTGACCGTAATGGGTGAACCATTCCATAGCGTGATGGTGCACACGTCATTTTCCACCAGCCATTTAACCGCGTCGCCTACCGCTTTTTCATCGGCGGCGATTTGTTCGAATGTTTCGTTATTCATAAAGTGGTAGAATTCGCCATCGGTGTACAGGTAAGCCAGTTCGGTGTCCATGACATCGGCGGCTTCAACGCTTTCACCTGAGCGGAACGTTTTCTCCAGGACTTTGCCGGAAATCAGTTTACGAATTTTAACGCGATTAAACGCCTGCCCTTTTCCGGGCTTAACGTATTCATTTTCCATGATGTTACACGGTTCGCCGTCCAGCATGATTTTCAGGCCGCCTTTGAACTCGTTGGTGCTGTAATTAGCCATAAATCCTCATTCAAATCATAAGGTGCAAAAGACAAAGTGGCGCAAATAATACCTAAAAAAGCGATTGCTGTAGAGCATAACTGGCAAAAAGAGTTAGCTTTTAGTTTTACTGACCCGCAAGCTTTGCTGGAATATCTGCAATTGCCGGTAGCCCACTACCAGGAAGACATTAAAGCACGGCGCTTATTTCCGATGCGGGTGCCCCGTCACTTTGCCGCACTGATGGAAAAAGGGAACCCCGCCGACCCGCTGCTGCAGCAGGTATTGCCGCTCAAAGACGAGTTTGTGGTGACCCCGGAGTTCAGTGAAGATCCGCTGGCCGAGCATGAGACGGCTGCCCGCGGGCTGCTGCATAAATACCAGAGCCGGGTACTGCTGATTGTGCGGGGTGGCTGCGCGGTGAACTGCCGGTATTGCTTTCGCCGGCACTTTCCGTATGCCGACAACAGCATCAGCAAGAGCCAGTGGCTGGACACCCTGGCTTACCTGCGTGAGCACACAGAAGTAAATGAAGTGATTTTTTCCGGGGGCGACCCGCTGATGGCCAAAGACAGTCAGTTGCGCTGGCTGGCCGAAGAGATTGCCGCGTTACCCCATATCAGGCGCTTACGGATCCACACCCGGCTACCGGTGGTCCTGCCGCAACGCCTGGACCAGGCGTTCAGCGACTGGTTCACACAGCTGCCGTTGCAGCGGGTGCTGGTATTGCATATCAATCATGCCAATGAAGTCAGCCCGGCGCTCAGTGATGCTCTGCGGGAGTTGTCGCAACGCGGGGTTACGTTACTGAATCAGGCCGTGCTGTTAAACGCAATCAATGCCACTGCTGATGCGCAGGAAGCGCTCAGTGAAGCCTTGTTTGGCGCCGGCATTTTACCGTATTACCTGCATGTGCTGGATAAGGTCCAGGGGGCGGGTCACTTTCTGGTTTCTGATGAGGAAGCCACCGCGCTAATGGGCGAGCTGATAAGACGTCTGCCAGGTTATCTGGTCCCCAAACTCGTCAGAGAGATCGGTGGCCAGCCTGGCAAAACGCCAATTGACTTACGTCTGCATCCGTAAATTACGCGAAGGTATCAACGTTGGCGCCCAAGGCGGGATTTGACGGCGTGCTTTTTGGTACGTCAGCGGCTGTTTCCAGCAGCTGAAGCGTCGCCTGACCCTCTTGCTTCTGCTGGTCTTTAGCCAGTTTCAGAGAGGCCAACTCAAGTGACGCACCGGACGTTCCAGAGGTGTTTACACCTTGTAGATCCATACCAGTTTCCTTTGTTGCTTGTCGCAAAGTTAAAAAGTAGGCAGAATTGCCCACTTCTCTCGTTATCGACGGCAGGTTGATAATCTTTAGTTTTTATTTTTCATTCCGGGACGTGCATGCAAGAAATACATCAACAGCTTCAGGAAACCCTGCAGACCCTTTACCGTAAATCTATCGACGCTGACCAGATGCTGGACAAACTGCAGCAGGACCAAAAGGGTAAATTTGCGGCCATTTTCCCCAGCGACACCCCCTTTGCCACTGAATCGAAACGCTTTGGACCGTATGTGGAAGAAATTGCCAGTGACTGGCAGGCGCTGAAAGAGCTGGAGGATGAAGCTGCCAAACAGGCACTGCCGGCACTGGTAAAAAAGATTGAGCTGATGCTCACTACCCTGTCACAGTTTCAGAGTACCGTCGCCAAGGGGTAGCGCTTAATCGGTGGCAGCCTTATCAGGAGGCGGGGCGTAGAGCGGCAGGGCTGCCAGCCGCCTCCTGATTTCGGCCACCTCTTCCAGGTATTTGTCACTGTCGACCTGTTGGTAGACCCGCTCAAACTCGGCTTTCGATAGCCCTTCCGGCAGCCCATTGGTGGCGGGCATAAACAGCCCCTCCTTGCGGTTCGCAGATATAATGGCCTGCACCTGCCGGGCTCGCGCAGGATCGGTGGCGACCCGGGCAAACTCCACGCCTGCCATATCCGCCGCCAGGTCGACAAAGCTGTAGCCGGAGCCGCCCATGGCGCGATCCATCAGCTCCTTAAACTCCCCAATAGCCAGGCTGACCCCTTGCTCTGACAGCACCTTCAGCGCCGCTGAAATAATAAAATGGCGGGCCAGATCTTCCCGGCCAGCCAGGTGCGCGGGACGGGCGGGTCGCAGCGCGCGATCGGCATCCGGCTGAATATCGCCCACGAAGTTAGCCAGGCGGTGATGACCGACGAATACCGCCAGCGCCAGAATAGCGGCTTTGTTATGCAGCACGGCAGTATCCGGGGTACTGCGGGCGGCGGCCCGGGCCAGGGTCAGTTGCATATAGCTGGCGAGCGACTGGGGGGTGCTGGCCAGTGACAGATCCTGCCAGGCGATGTAGCGCAGGTAGTACGCCGTCAGATCACGCAGTTCGGTGTCCTGCTCCACGGTCAGGCCATTTTTCACCTCGTTGAGACGCCGCAGCAGACCTTCCAGTGGGGCGAGGCGCACGGTAATGTCGTCCTCAGTCATACTGATCCCGCGTACCTGTTGGCGGGCGTAGCTGGCGATATCACTGTCGGTCCAGGCATTAACCAGCCACTCCATCACCTGCAGGGCGAGGCCACCGGGAATATACAGATCGCCCAGGTTCACCTGGTCTACTCTGACGTCTTTTCCCGGCAGCAACGTGACGCTGAGATTCAGCCAGCCGTGGCCGGCGGTATAGGGTAACTGCAGACTGACTGCCAGCTTGCTGGCACGGGGGGTCACATCCACCTGACCCCGAAACCCGGCCGCGGCCCGTTGGACGAAGCCCACCAGTGAATCGAGCTGGGGCTCGGTGATCACCAGGGTCTGGCTTTCATCGCGGTTCTGGATCCCCTGCTTAAGCTGGCTGAGTAACGCATTCACCGTATCGGCGTCATTCACCTGCTCAGAGGCCCGGGTAGTGACCAGCGGGGTGGTTTCTACAATGATCACCATTAGGCTGGCACTGATCACCAGCACACACGCGATGACCGCCATGAACACGCGTAACATCATTCAGCCGACGTTCCTGAAGACAACAAAGAGCGGCTATTTTTGGTCAAGTCCCTCAGGATTGCAACTCCTGCGCGACACTGTGCCGCGTCAGTCACCGATTCCGGGTTACCGGCCAAGCTCATTGTCGGCCCACTCCCTGAGATTTCGGTAACGGCTGGTGGCCGGGGAAAAGTCATGCCCGGCTGCGTGCGCCGTAGGTATTACTGCGCACCGCATCCCGGCGCTCAGCGCGGCCTGCATACCGTGCTGGGTATCCTCTACCGCGCTACAGGCCTGCGGGCTTACGTTCAGCAACGCCGCAGCGTGCAGGTAACAATCCGGTGCGGGTTTACTGTGTGGTACATCTTCCACTGCGACTACCGTGGCTACCCACTTGGCCAGATCATAGGTATCTAAAGTGCGCTGTACCGACAGGCGACTGCCGCCGGTGACGATACCCACAGTATACCCGGCGTCAATACAGGCGGTAACCGCCTCAACCGCATAGGGCATTAAGGGAAACGCCTGGCTGCTAAGAAAATCGCGGGTTTTGGCGTGTTTGGCACGGGCCAGCACGCTGGCAGGCACCGGCAGCTGAAAATGCTGTACCAGATCCTCGGCATTCTGATTGACCGGTATGCCGGCCATGACCCGGGTATAAAACGTCTCTGTTAAGGTCACATCATGAGCTTGCATGACCTCCTGCCACAGCGCAAGGTGGGTCTGTTCTGAGTCAATCAGGGTCCCGTCATGATCGAACAGGATGACCCGGGTGGATGCGGTAATGGAGTCAGGCACAACGAAAGATCCTTGCAGAGACCACGGTTAAGCGGCTTTAAAACTGTAATTTGCGCATACGATGAAACAGGCGTAGCAGCCCTGCCCGGGCTTTTTTAGCAAACAGCAGATCGGCATTGTTCCAGGGAAGCGACAGATCCCCTTTAATTTCGCTCCATTTTGCGAACGAGGTGCGCGGCGAAAGCGCTCCGCTGGTATCGACCTGGGCCTGCGTTTTATCCGG
>JBPEWW010000169.1:0-6969 GCA_052032275.1 Alteromonas sp.
ACCCGGTATTTGACCGCCTGGCGCTTAACGTAGTCTGCGTAGTTGTCCACCCAGTCTGCCGCAGCGGGGGCACTTAACACCACGCACCACAGACTCAGCAGCGCGAACAGGGCGCGCAGGCGGGGGGCAATTCTGACACACGGCGTAGGCAAACTGGCTCCTGAATTATTATTATCACCGTCTGTAGACAGCGCGGCGTAGTGGGCAACTGCGCTATTATGCGTAGCGAGCCTGGTATAATCAACAAATGTGCGAATGCCCGGTTTGGCCATCAAGGGAAAAATAAGTTCCCAGTGAGTGCCGATTTTGTCGCATACGCCGGGGATAAACGGGTTATCATTAGGCTATGTGTTATTCAGTGTATCGCCAATGACTGCCGCCCTGCCCGCCTCTGTCGAACAGCAATATGCCCGCGCCCGGCTGAGCCGGGACCGGCGCTTTGACGGGCTGTTTTTTGTGGCGGTGACGTCCACCGGCATTTTTTGCCGGCCGGTGTGTCCGGCGCGGCTGCCTAACGAGCACAATGTGCGCTATTTCACCCACGCCACGCACGCCTTACGGGAGGGGTTCAGGCCGTGTTTGCGGTGTCGCCCTGACAGTGCCCCGCAATCTTATGCGTGGCTGGGCGTAACGACGACAGTGCGCCGGGCGGCGGCCTTACTCAGCGACATTCCGGCGGCACCTGTGGCGGACATTGCTGCCCGGCTGGGCATTTCCAGCCGCTACCTGCACGTACTGATGCAGCGTCATTTCGGGGTGGCACCCAAGACCTTCCAAATCATGCAGCGGGTGCTGTTTGCCAAGCAGTTACTGCAGCAAACCGGGCTGGCCATAGAGGATGTGGCGGTCAGTGCCGGTTTTGCCAGTGCCCGGCAATTACAGCGGGCAGTAAAACAGTATTGTCAGCGTACTCCTGGTGAGCTGCGGCGCGGGCCACTCCCGCCGGCGGCGGGACCATCACTGACCGTACTGCTGCGCTACCGGCCGCCGTACAACTGGCCTCAGGTACGCGATTTTCTGAGCGCCCGGGCCATTGCGCCAGTGGAGGACGTGGGTGAGCACCACTACCGGCGAAACCTTGGCAGTGCGGATGGCAGCGGTACGCTCACTGCTACGCACCGGCCCGATCAGCACGGCTTCAGTGTGACGTTACAGCTGGCTGATCTGACCGCCGCACACCGGGTATTGCAAACCCTACGACGGGTGTTGGATTTGGACGCCGAGCCGGAGCAGATTGACCTGGCCCTTAAGCGTGCCGGGCTGAACAACACCGCGCGCACCGAAGGGCTGCGGTTGCCCGGCTGCTGGAGCGAGTTTGAAGCCGGTTGCCGGGCCATTGTCGGGCAACAGGTCAGTGTCAAAGCCGCCATCGGGCAGGTGACGGCGCTCACCCATGCCCTGCACTGCGATGACGCTTCGCCTATGGTCTTCCCTGCGGCCCAGGCCGTGGCAGACGCCAATTTACACTTTTTAAAAATGCCCGAGGCCCGGAAACGGGCGCTGGCCGCCTTTGCTGAGTATGCAGCTGCATGTTCAGCAGAACTGCATCCCGAGGCCTTGCTGGCAATAAAAGGGATAGGTCCCTGGACCGTTAGCTATGTGCGCATGCGCGGGGCCTCCGATCCGGACATTTACCTGCACGGCGATTTGGTTGTGCGCAAGGTCGCCAGCCGGTTTGCGCTTCGCCCCGACGAGGCCGCGCCGTGGCGCAGTTATTTAACCTTACAGTTATGGCATCTGACATGATGCCTGGCAGGACAGACACTATGTATACCCAGTATTTTCGGTCGGCGTGCGGCATCGTCAGCGTCACGGCCAACGACGATGGCATCACGGCCGTGACGTTTACCGGTAAGCAGGCGCCGGCACCCCGGCCCAATACGCTGACCCAGCAGGCATGCGAGCAACTGAACGCGTATTTCGCCGGCCAGCGACAGACATTCGATATGCCCCTGGCGATGCAGGGTACCGACTTTCAGCGTCAGGTCTGGCAGGCGCTGCTAACCCTGAAGTACGGCGAAACAGTCAGTTACCGGGAGATAGCGGAGCGCATCGATAATCCCAGGGCGGTCCGGGCGGTGGGACTGGCCAACAGTAAAAACCCCATTGCGATTGTGGTGCCCTGCCACCGGGTCATTGGTGCCAGTGGCAAGCTGACCGGCTATGCCGGCGGCCTGGAACGCAAACGGTATTTGCTCAACCTGGAAGGAGTGGCGGTATAACATGGCAGTACAACACGGAGCAGCGCTGCTGCTATTAGGGGCTATCTGGGGAGCGTCATTCATTTTTATGCGGGTAGCCGCACCGGAGTTTGGTATTTATGTGCTGGTGGAGGTGCGCACGGTACTGGCCTCACTGGTCTTGCTGCCGGTACTGCTGATCGCAGGCGGCTGGCGGGACATGTTTGCGCAGTGGAAAGCCATTGCCCTGGTGGGGGCGGTAAATACTGCCATTCCGTTTGTGCTGTTTAACTATTCCAGTCTGCACCTGGAAGCGGGGGTCAATGCCATCCTGAATGCCACCGCCCCCATGTTCGGCGCGCTGGTGGCCTATGTGTGGCTGGGCGACAAACTGCGGCGCTCGGCGATTGTCGGGCTGGCAGTTGGCTTTGTCGGCGTGGCGGTGATCAGTCAGCAGAAAGTTGGCGCGGGCGGGGTCAGTTTGCTGCCCATTCTCACGGCGTTGCTGGCCACCACCTGTTACGGTTTCGCTGCCAGCATGATGAAAAAATGGCTGAGCGGGGCGCGTCCCCTGACGGTGGCCACCGGCAGTCAACTGGTCGCCTCGGTGCTGTTGCTGCCGTTTGCGCTGGCCACCCTGCCCGATGCCATGCCGTCACAGACTGCGTGGCTGAATGCGGTGGCACTGGCGGTGTTTGGGACAGGCATTGCCTACATTCTGTACTTTTACCTGATTGCCAGTATTGGCCCGGCGCAGGCCATTACCGTGGCCTATCTGGTGCCCTTATTCGGCATTGTATGGGGGCTGATATTTCTGGCCGAACGGCTGTCATGGCAGGCCATGGCAGGCGGCGTGCTTATCTTAAGCGGGGTGGCGCTGACCACCGGGGTGGTGCATCACGTGCGACAACGCCGGCAACTTCGGGCTAATCAATAAGTTGCACACGCACCAGATTGCAGCCATCCCGCCGCGCCTGATACAAAGCATCTTCGGCATGGGCAGTGACTTCATTCATGGGCCGTTTGCTGGCGGTAAATGACACGCCGAATGACGCGGTGATCTGAAGTTGCGGGTGACTGCTCAGCGGCGGCGCGGTGGCCAGTCCATGGCGCAGGTTCTGGGCAATCTCAGTTGCTTCGTGAGGGCCGGTGTCAGGCAAAAATACAATAAACTCTTCACTGCTCCAGCGCCCGACCACATCGTTTTCGCGGGTGCTGCTGGTCAGAAACGAGGCCACTTTGTCCAGCACTTCGTCGCCCACATTGCGGCCATAGGTATCGTTAATGACGCCGAAACTGTCAATGTCTACCAGGATCACGCTCACCGACTGGTGCTGGGTAATGATGTCCTGGTACATAGGGGCCAGATTATTTCGGTCCGGCAGGCGGTTCGCGTTGCGGACAATTAACTCCGGCTGCATGTCCTGGCGGAAATAGTAAAGCAGGTTATAGATAAGCAGAAACAGCGAGAACACTACGATGAGCAGCGTCACCACACTGAAAATAAAGGCCTGGGAGATTTCCGCCTGGCGCTCATCCAGCGGGCTCAGCAGGTAGACAGTCCAGTCAAACTGGTTCAGTTTGACTTCCGCAATCAAATATTCTTCCTGATCGATACTGACCAGTTTATTGTTGAGCGCCTGTAAATTCTGTACGTCCAGCGGCAAACTGGCATACCAGGGTAATTCGGTCAGATTGGTGAACTGAGAATAAGACGCCACCAGGTCGGGATCCGAGGACAACATGATGTCGCCGGCCTTATCGACAAACAAAAAGTCATAGCCGTACTGTTGTTTGTAGGTGTCAAATACGCTGATAAAGCTTTTCAGGCTTTTGCCAATACCAAAAAAGCCCAGAAACCGGCCGTTGTCGTCAAATAGCTTAATATCGATATAAAAATGCGTGTCTTCCCACTTACCGATGTCGGCGACGGCGGGGGCATCGACGTCCTTGTATTTGAAATACCAGCTGACTTCGCCTTCTTTGAGCGCCAGTGACGTGCCGTCTGAATTGTACTGCATTCGCGCATCTTCGCTGGCCAGAAAGAAGGTCATCCCAAACTCATCTTCCAGTCGTGCCAGGGTGTCGTACACTTCCTCCTCATCCAGCGTGGGGGTTTCCAGTAAGCTTACCAGCTCCCGGGATTTACCCAGTGCTTCAGAGATATGCAGGGGTTTGAGAAGCTGTTCAACAATGAGCGAAATGGCAGGCGACAGCGACTGCTGCTGGGCACGGCTTTGCTCAGCAACAATTTTCGAAATACTGAAATGCACCAGGGTGACAATGGCTATCACCACCACCGCAAACAGCAACAGAATACTTCTGTGGAGAGTCCTGAAAGCGTTCACTGATCCGCGCACTCCTTGGCATTTCTGAACGAGGTTTTATTGTTATTCCCGAAAGTATACCCGTACAAATCGCGAACTACCAGCTATGCGGTTGTCGCCGGGAAAAAGGGAATTTTCTGCCGGCAGCGGATGCCCACTGACATTGCCGGTGGCCTCATATACACTACCGGCAACGATTAAATCGCAAGCGACAAAGTAAGGACTTCGCATGGCATTTTCAGTAGTTATTCTGGCAGCCGGTAAAGGCACCCGCATGAAATCGGCGTTGCCAAAAGTGCTGCACCCCATTGGCGGGCTGCCCATGGTGCAGCGTATTATCAACACCACACAGGCGATGGATGCCGATCGGGTGCATCTGGTGTACGGGCATGGCGGCGATGAACTTAAAGCGACCCTGACCGGCGACAACCTGAACTGGTGCCTGCAGGCAGAGCAGCTGGGCACCGGCCATGCCGTGCAGCAAGCGGCTGCGCACTTACACGATAACGAAGATGTGTTGATTCTGGTGGGGGATGCGCCACTTATTCAGCAGGCCACGCTGGAACGGTTGCGGGAGGTTAAAGCGCACTGTGATCTGGCCTTGCTGACCGTGGAGCTGGACGATCCTACCGGTATGGGCCGGATTGTGCGTGACAACGATAACATTACGGCCATAGTCGAGCACAAAGATGCCACCGAGGCACAGCGGGCCATTCGTGAAATTAACACCGGCATGATGCTGATGAACGGTGCCGATTTGAAACGCTGGCTGGGGGCACTGAGTAACGACAACGCGCAGGGCGAGTATTACCTCACCGATGTGATTGCCATGGCGGCGGCCGAAGGGAAAAAAATTCAGGCCGCGCAGCCTGATACACCGGTTGAGGTGGAAGGCGTGAATAACCGTGCGCAACTGGCGAATCTGGAGCGGGCACTGCAGGCCCGGCAGGCGCACGCGCTGATGATGAATGGCGCCACGCTGGCCGACCCGGCGCGGGTAGACATTCGCGGCACAGTGACCACCGGCCAGGATGTCAGTATTGACGTCAATGTGGTGTTTCAGGGCACGGTCACCCTGGGAAACAATGTGATAATTGGTCCCAACTGTGTGCTGACTAATTGTGACATTGGGGATAACACCGTGATTGAAGCGCACTCGCTGGTGGAAGAGGCCCGGGTTGCCGCGCGCTGTACGGTAGGGCCGTTTGCCCGTCTGCGCCCCGGTGCAGTCATGAAAGACGGCAGCAAAGTGGGTAATTTCGTAGAAATGAAAAAAGCCGTGCTGGGTGAAGGCGCCAAGGCCAATCACCTGACCTACCTTGGCGATGCGGAAGTGGGCGCCAATGCCAACATCGGTGCCGGCACGATCACCTGCAATTATGACGGTGTGAACAAATCGAAAACCCATATCGGTGACAATGCCTTTATTGGCTCTAACTCGTCACTGGTGGCGCCCGTGTCCATTGGTCAGGGGGCGACGGTAGGAGCAGGGTCGACAATCACCGGCACCGTGGAAGCAGACGCGCTGGCTGTCGCCCGGGGCAAACAGCGTAATATTCCTAACTGGCCCCGTCCGACCAAAAAGGGCTAAGCCTCAGCCTTACTTCTTTACCGGGCGCGTCTGCGTCCGGTCTGTTACTGGCCGGTAGCCTGCCGGTCAGCTATTCTCTACTAATTCGACCCCCGGAGCACCTATGGCACTTTCTACTCTGCTGGTGGGCTTTGGCTTTTCTGCCACCACCTTTCACCTGCCGTTCCTGAACAGTTTACCTGAGTACACGGTACGTGGTGTGGTGTCGTCCCGCCCTGCCAACGTCGCCGGGCAGCTCGGCGCCACTCCCGTCTATGCCAGCCTTGACCAAGCGCTTGACGCTGATGCGTTCGATCTGGTGATCATTACCACCCCCAATCACCTGCATGCCGAACAGACCCGGTTAGCGCTGCAGCACCGCTGTCACGTGCTGGTAGAAAAACCCTTCACGCTGACGGTGGCCGATGCTGAGGCGTTGGTGGCACTGGCGCAAGAACAGGGCAGGACGCTGAATGTGTACCAGAACCGCCGCTTCGATGATGATTTTCTGACGATATCCGCCTTACTGGAACAGCAGCAGTTAGGCGAGATTAAACAACTGGTCAGCCGGTTTGACCGTTTTCGGCCCACCCCCCGGGATCGCTGGCGGGAAAATGCCGGGCCAGGCAGCGGCATTCTGTGGGACTTAGGCCCTCACCTGATAGATCAGGCGCTTCAGTGGTTCGGGGAGCCGGATGCCCTCTACGCCGATGTGGATATTCTGCGTGACGGCGGCCAGAGTACCGACAGTTTCGACATGACCCTGTATTACCCTACTCATCAGGTGCGGCTGGGCAGTTCACCGTTTCAGGCCGCTGAAACGCTGCGTTTTGATGTGCAGGGCACAGCCGGCAGCTTGCGCAGTATGGGGATGGATCCGCAGGAAAATCAG
>JBPEWW010000017.1:0-3747 GCA_052032275.1 Alteromonas sp.
TAAGGAGTGCGCTGTGAAACTCGCCCTGCCAATTATTACCGACACAACCGGCATGCCCTATCATTTTCGCGATGCCATCGGCATTAATTACCGAAATTTTTCAATGTGGCTGATTGAAGCGCGGCAGCCGGATGAGTCGCATACTTTGCTCTCATTCAACTTTCCGTGGACGGCAATGTCACAGCAGCAAAACCGCAAAGCACACCATTACACGCTGCCCGAGTCCTGCCAGACACTGGCGCAGCATTACCAGCACGCGCTGGCAGACAGTGCGGGTATTGTGGTGTACGCGGAAGTGTCTAAGCTTTTTTGTATGCTGGTGATTGCGACCACCCAGCCTGATGAGGTCAGGAGGCAGCTGCAAAACCTGCCCTGCCCCGACGCGTTTGGATTACCGGAAATTAGTCAGCTGAGTGACTCCACCCAGGCATTTCTGCAACAAAAGCTAGGCTGATAGTCTGCACGCCAGCGCTGCGTTTACCCGCGGTATCAGTTTACCGCCTGGTCAGCGCAATCCAGCATTGACACCACCTCCACCAGTGACATGGGCCGGGCAAACAGGTAGCCCTGCATATAGTGACTGCCTACCCGGGTCGCAAACTCGGCCTGCGCTTCACTTTCAATGCCCTCGAACAACACTTTCTTGTCCAGTCGGTGACACAGGTTCACCAGCGACTCGGCAATGATGTTCTGTTTGCTGGTGCTATCGCTGGAAGGTGCCAGGCTTTTATCCAGCTTCACAACAGTGGTAAATGGTTCGGTTAATTCTGACACCGACGCGTAACCTGCACCAAAATCATCAATCGCAATACCGAAGCCTTTCTGCGACAGCTCTTTTAACACTTTACGGGTGTTAAAGTCGTGCATCGCCGACTCGGTCACTTCCAGTACCAGGTCTTCCGGGGCCACACCAAAGTCGGCCAGGTAATCCAGAAACTCCTGCACCATCATCGCCGAGTTAAGCTGTAAGATAGAGACATTCACATGCAGCTTAATGGTGGGGTGGCCTGACTCTCTCAGCAAGCGGTGGGCTATGCATACCTCGCGCAGCATCTTCAGTCCCAGCGCATTAATAAGGCCGGTTTCTTCTGCCACCGGAATAAACGAGGCCGGGTTTATATTGCCGATATCCTGACTATGCCACCGGCACAGGGCCTCCAGAGCCACGATTTTCCGGTCACTGTCCACAATCGGCTGAAAGGTGGCATGCAGCTCCTTATTGGTTAAGGCGTTGTACAGCCCCTGCTCGACATACAGCCGGTATTCAATGGCGTCATTTTGTTCCTGTGAATAGCGGACAGCCTGGTTTTTACCGCGTTTTTTTGCTTCATACATCGCAATGTCAGCACGTTTCAGTAACTCGGTGGCCTCACCCGCGTCAGCGCTCTCGGCAACGCCAATACTGGCGCTCATCTTCAGTTCGCCACTGTCGATGGCGATAGGCTGGGTAAAGGTTGCCAGAATGCGATCACAGAGTGCATCGACATCCTGTTCACTTTGCACCAGAACGACAAATTCGTCACCGCCATGGCGGATAAAAATATCTTCACGGCGAATTTCCTGCTTTATCCGCTCAGCACAGGCGGCCAGTACCTCATCACCCACGTCATGCCCATAGGTGTCATTAACCAGCTTAAAGCTGTCTATATCAATAAAAATCAGTGCGTTGAGGTGACCTGCGTAGACACTTTCACTCAGCACCAGTTTGAGGTAATTGCGGTTGCCTGCGCCGGTCAGCGGATCAGTAAAGGCAAGGGTTTCCAGACGCTTTTCAGCGTGCGACAACTCCGTAATATCGGACACTGTCACCACATAGCGCAGCTCACCATGTACCTCCTCGAGTTCGGCGCAGGTGACGAAAGCGGAAAAGTCATGGCCCTGGGCGTTAACCAGTGAAACTTTTTGTCTGCTCACATGCCCGGCAGGCAATTCCGGATGCCCGTCACAGAGCGCGTCTCTGGTCAGGCCAAAATCGCTTAACGTGGAACCGGTTAATGACTCAGCAGAGCTTGCGAACAAGCGGGTGAGTGCACGGTTCGCATCGCGGACAACAAAGTCAGCGTCTAACACGGCCACCCCTTCCGCCAATTGATCCAGAATCACATTGGATAATTTCAGGCGGCGCATCTTGCGCTGACGCTCAGTAACGTCAATGACTGCGCCCACCATGACTTTATTGTCGGCCACGCTGACATCACTGAACACCACGTCAATCCACATGGGTTCACTGTCGTCCTGCATGACCTTAATGGTTTTACGCAAACTCGAGCCACTCTCAATGGCGTTGATCACATCCTGGCGGTCGTGGGCAGGAAACAGGGCCAGGAACCGCTCTTTCGACAACGAGGTGCTGGCGCCAAAGCGGTTTTGTAAACTGCTCGCCCCTGAAAACTCAAAATCCTGGCCACACTCGCGCAGTTCGACCACACCAAATTGCGCCGCTTCTGAGGCCATTTTAAAGCGTTTTTCCGACTTCGCGACACGCTGCTCCAGCGCAAACCGGTGCAGCGCAGTTTCACATGCGGTTTTAATGGTTTTGGTATCGAAGGGTTTGACTATATAGCCATACGGGCTGGTTTCCATCGCCTGGCTAAGGGTGGCATCGTCAGAATAAGAGGTGGTGAAAATAAGCGGGATGTCATAGCGCTGGTGCAACTGACTGGCGGTCTGAATACCGCTGCTGCCTTCTGACAGATGAATGTCCATCAGAATTAAATCTGGCTGATACTTTTCCACTGCTTCCAGCGCCTGCTCCTGCGAGCGGGCCAGACCCACCACGTCCGCACCCAGCGTAGTTAGCTCTCTGGCCAGGTAGGTCGCTGCAATGGTGGTGTCCTCTACTACAAGTACACGTTTTCCCTTAATCAGGCTCATAGTCTACTCCTTGTCGACAGCAAACAGCGACATAATTTGTTTCCTTAGCGTGGGTTCTGCCACCGGTTTACTTAGCACCGGGATATACTCAAATGACGCCGGCAGGGTTAATTCATCGCCATAACCGCTGACAATCAGACACGGGGTATGGTTCCCGGCAATTTCCTGCAATAAGCCCAGGGTGGTTTCATTCCCCAGGTGCACATCAAACACAACCAGCCCGTACTGGTGTTTCTTGTACAGTGACCGCGCTGCGCTGATATTACCAGCCACCGCCACATCAGCAATGCCCAGGCGTTTAAGTTTGGCCTGCATATCCAAAGCAATCACCAGGCTGTCTTCCACCACCAGCGCCCGCTCCGGCAGTTGGAGCGTGGCCTGTTCCGGTTTCGGCTGCCATTCCTCGCCCGGAGCACTGACAGCGGGCGCCGCTTTCACCCATACATACCTGGCGGGTATCTGCATACTGGCAGCCACACCATGGGGCGCAAACGTAATATCCAGCTCGCCGCCCAGCTCATGAGGAATGACCGAACGAATCAGTGTCATGCCGAAGCCTTCACGGGTAGGTGGCCTGACAGGCGGGCCGCCTGTTTCCTGCCACTCTATACATAATCCCCGATCTTTTTCAAAAGTCCAGCTAATGGTCACCTGCCCCTTCTCTTTGGACGCGGCCAGGGCGCCATACTTCGCCGCATTGGTGAACATTTCATGCATAACCAGCACTACCGGTGTGGCCGCCTCCGGCTTAACCGTAATATCCGGCCCCTGAAAAGTGATATGACTTTCCAGGTCGATGTAGGCCTGCACTTCCGTTTCCAGGATATGCCGGAAATTCACTTCACTCCACTCAGACGCGGTCAGCTGATCGTG
>JBPEWW010000170.1:0-3009 GCA_052032275.1 Alteromonas sp.
AGACTAAGCAGAACGCGGCCTGAGTGCCGCGTTTTTTTATGCCCGGCGCAAGCGGGTGACTGTTCTGCACCGGCTTGCTTACGGGGGCGGTTAGCCGCTACGCTTAATCCATTCACCGGGATAAGGAGTCCGCTTATGAGTGTTTCACTGCCGCCGGCGCCGCACTGGCCTGACCTAATCAAGTCAGGGAGCCGGGTGTTTATTGGTGGTAACGCGGCCGTCCCGTACGCCCTGTTGCAGCATTTTATTGATCACAGCAGCGGGTTTAGCGACATTGAGCTGGTGCACATGCTCACGCTGGGCGATACCCGCTGGGCCCGCGAAGAATACCGGGCATTATTTAAGGCCAATACCTTTTTCATTGGCGGCGATGAGGTCAGAAAGGCGGTGGATGAAGGCCGCGCCGATTACACGCCGTGTTTTTTGTCGGAAATTTCCGGCCTGTTCAGCGACGGCACCCTGCCACTGGATGCAGCGCTGGTAAACGTGAGTCCGCCGGACGCGTCGGGCTATTGCTCCCTGGGCACCTCTGTGGACATTTGTATGTCGGCGGTGCGTCAGGCCGGTACCGTGATTGCGCAAATCAATGAGCATGTGCCGCGCACTGCGGGCCACTCGTACATTCATATCAGTGAAGTGGATGCCTGCCTTGAAGCCAGTGATCCCCTGGTAGAAGTGCCGACGCCCCCCATCGACAGTGTGACCGAGCGCATTGGTCAGTACGTGGCGATGCTGGTGGAAAACGGCGCCACGCTGCAATTTGGCATTGGCAAAATTCCCAGTGCCACGCTCAAATACCTGACCCGGCATAAGGATTTAGGGATCCACAGCGAAATGCTCACCGACAGCATTCTGGCGCCGCTGGAAGCCGGGGCCATCACCAACCGAAAGAAAACCTTTCACCCCGGCAAGGTGGTCACCAGTTTTGCCATTGGTACTCGCCGGCTGTATGACCTGATTGATAATAATCCGCACATTGAATTTTACCCCAGCAGTTATGTGAACAAACCTGCCAATATTGCCAAAAACGACAATATGATTGCCATTAACAGCGCGCTGGAGGTGGACTTAACCGGCCAGGTGGTGGCGGACTCACTGGGCCACGACTTTTACAGTGGCATTGGCGGGCAGGTGGATTTTGTCAGTGGGGCCGCCATGAGCAGGAACGGCAAGGCCATAATTGCGCTGCCTTCCACGGCCGCCAATGAAACCGTGTCCCGGATCACCGCCTGTGTAACGGCGGGCGCGGGCGTAGTAACGTCCCGGGGCAATGTGCAGTATGTGGTGACAGAATACGGCATTGCGTCGCTGAAAGGCCGGAGTATCCGGGAGCGGGCACTGGAGCTGATCCGGGTGGCCCATCCTAAGTTCCGTGCCGGGCTGCTGGAAGAAGTGCGCCAGCATTACTGGGTACCGCACTATCAGGCCAAATACCCCACCGATATTCCCGAACTGGGCGACATTCAGCTGAAAAAACTCACGTTGCAGGGCGATAATTTCTATATGCGCCCGCTGAACCCGGCCGATGAGCGCCGCTTGCAGGAGTTTTTCTATTCCCATACCAAGGAAACCCTGCGGCTGCGTTACAACCACGATCCTAAACAGATGTCCCGGGCCAAATCCTGTAACCTGGTGAGTGTGGACCAGTCCACCGACGCGGCATTGTGCATTGTGCGCCAGGAGGGCTCACGGATCACCATCCATGCAGTGGGGCGCTTCTACTACAACCCCCACGATAATTCCTGCGAAGCGGCGTTTGTGACCCGTGAAAACCAGCAGGGTAAAGGCATGGCCAGGCGCTTGCTAACCCAGTTAATTGACATTGCCCGCCAGCGGGGAATTGGTCGGATGGTGGCCATGGTGCGGGCCGATAACCGTCCCATGATAAAAATCTTTGAGCAGGCGAATTTTACCCGCAGGGTGTCAGAAGATCCCAGCGATGTGGAGCTGCAACTGGTACTGGAGGACGACACATGACCCTGCGCATCTATCGCGCGAAGGCGGCCCTGAAACATGACCTGGGCAAGGATCACCCGGAATGCCCGGACCGCCTGTACGCCATTGATGATCAGTTGCTGGCCTCCGGGCTGGAGATGGTGTGTGAACACGCCGATGCCCGTCCGCTGGCCCGGGAATATCTGTCATTGGCGCATGCGCCTGATTATGTGGAAGACATCATGAATCTGGCACCGGAAAGCGGCAGTTACTGGCTGGACGGCGATACGGGCATGGTACCGGCCACACTGACCGCCGCGTTGGAGTCTGCCGGTGCCGGCTGTCAGGCCGTGGATTGGGTGATGGCGGGCGATGACCGGCAGGCCTTTTGTGTGACCCGGCCGCCGGGCCATCATGCCGGGTACGACCGGGCCATGGGTTTTTGTATCTTTAACAACGTGGCCATTGCTGCGCGTTATGCCCTGCAGACTTATCAGCTCAGGCGGGTGGCCATTGTCGACTTTGATGTGCATCACGGAAACGGCACCGAGGAGATTGTGGCAGGGGATCAGCGCATCCTGTTGTGCTCCAGTTTTCAGCACCCCTTTTACCCCCACAGCGGCAGCCCGGTGCTGGCCAGCAACATCTTATCGGTACCGCTGGAAGCAGGCTGCAGCGGAGAAGAATTTCGCGAACAGGTGGCGCACTGGCTGCCAGCGCTGCAGCATTTTCAGCCCGAACTGATACTGGTTTCGGCCGGCTTCGACGGGCACGCAGAAGACCCCATGGCGCACCTGCGGCTGACCACCGGTGATTACCAGTGGATCAGCCAGCAGTTGCGCGCGCTGGCCGATACCTGCTGCCAGGGGCGCATAGTCAGCGTGCTGGAGGGTGGTTATAACCTAAGTGCCCTGGGGCGCAGCGTGGTGGCTCACCTGCGCGGACTGAGCGGACAAGCCGAGCCGGCGGCGCAGGATTAGCCCAGCAGCATGTAGTCACGGTACAGCATCCATATACCGGCTCCCGCCATAAACAGGTTTTCGGTTAATGAGATAAAGCCCAGCGGTACGTCGC
>JBPEWW010000171.1:0-3861 GCA_052032275.1 Alteromonas sp.
GCGGCAGCTGAGCAAAAACGTCAGCAAGCCCTGGCAGAGCGCCGTGCCCGCGAAAAGCGTGAGGCCCAGGAGGCCGAGCGTAAGCGCCAGCAGGAACTGAAGCGCATTGCCGCGCAAAAGGAAAAAGCCCGCAAGGAAAAAGAGGCGCGGGAAAAGGCTGAGGCGGCCAGAAAAAAACGCGAAGCGGAACAGCAGGCAGAAATGGAAAGAATTATGCAAGAGCAGCTGGCCGAAGAGCAGGCTGCGCAGCAGCAACGTCGTCGTCAGCAGGTGCTGTCAGAGGTTGAGCGTTACCAGGCGCTGATTCAGCAAACCATCAAACGGTATCTGATTGATGATGACAGTTATGACGGTAAAACCTGCCGGCTGAATATTCGGCTGGCCACCACCGGCTATGTGACCAGTATTCGGGTGTTAGGTGGTGACACGGCGCTGTGCCGTGCCGCGGAAAGCGCGGTAAGACGTGCTGAGGAGCTGCCGGTGTCAGAAGCACCAGATGTGTACGAGCAGCTGAAAGATATTACTCTAAAAGTGGAAATGTAACGATAATGAGAAAATTAGGAATTGGACTGGCGCTGTTGTTCGCCATGATCAGTTCGGCCGCCCAGGCCACACTGGAAATTGTCATTACTGAAGGGGTGGATGGTGCACGCCCGATTGGGGTGGTGCCATTTAAGTGGAAAGGCCAGGGCAGTATGCCCGGTGAGCTGACCAAAGTGATTCGCGCTGATCTGATGCGCAGCGGTAAATTTAACCCACTGACTGTGTCGGATTTACCCCAGTATCCGGAAACTGACTCTCAGGTCGATTACGCCAGCTGGGCCAGTACCGGTGCTGATACCATTTTAGTGGGGACGATTGAAGAAGAATCGCCGGACCGTTACATGGTCACCTACGAGCTGATTGATGTCCTGCGTGGTCAGGTTACCAAAGGACAGAATAAGTCGCTGAAAAACGGTAAGCTGGTCTCCAGTCAGGACCACATCATTGCACGGGGACGCTCAGTCATCTCCGGCCGTGACTTTCGCACTCATGCACACCGTATATCTGACGTGGTGTATGAGAAGCTGACCGGTGTGCGCGGCGCCTTTTTGACCCGCATTGCGTATGTGATTGTGCGGGACCGTGACACCCACGAATTACCCTATCAGTTAGTCATTGCTGACTATGACGGTGAAAACGAGATCCGCCTGTTGTCTTCGCCAGAGCCGCTAATGTCGCCTTCGTGGGCGCCGGACGGTGAAAAGATTGCCTATGTCAGTTTTGAAAACAAACGCCCACAAATTTATATTCAGGACATCTACTCGGCAAAGCGTGAGCAAATTACTGATTTCCCGGGTATTAATGGCAGTCCTGTGTTTTCGCCGGACGGCCGGCAACTGGCCATGGTGCTGTCTAAAGACGGCAATCCCGAGATATACGTGATGGATTTGGAGACCAGAAAACTGCGCAGGATCACTCGTAATCGTGCCATCGACACCGAGCCAGGCTGGACGCCGGACGGTCAGAACCTGATTTTTAGCTCGGAACGGGGTGGTAAACCTCAGATTTATAGCGTAAATTTATCATCAGGAAAAGTGAGACGTCGCACGTTTGTTGGTGAACAAAACCTTGGGGGGACAATAACCCCGGATGGGAAGCAGATGGTATTGGTGAATCGCACCAACGGGAATTACCATATTGCCAAGCAGGCGCTTGATGACGGCGCACCTCAGGTCCTTACCCGTACGTACCTGGATGAGTCGCCGAGCGTCGCACCGAACGGAAGCATGATTATTTACAGCACGTTACATGATGGTACGCAGGTATTGTCCCTGGTATCGCTAGATGGACGTTTTAAGGCTAGGTTACCAGCAGCCAATGGACAAGTTAAGTCGCCGAGTTGGTCACCATTTTTGTTTTAACAAACTCAAATATTGATAAATATAAGGATTAAGAGGATGCAAATGAATAAAGTAATGAAAAGTTTCATTATCGCCTTGCCAGTGGTGACTATGATGGCCTGTTCGTCAGGTCCCAGCGAAGAAGAGTTAGCCGCTGAACGTAACCGTCAGGCGCAGGAACAGGCGCAGGCTGAGCGTGAAGCGAAAGCAGCTGAAGAAGCGCGCGTTAAAGCCGAAGCAGCTGAGCGTATGAAACGTGAAGAACAGATGGCTCAGCAGGAACTGGAATCGCTGAAAAACGAACAGACAGTTTATTTTGATTTCGACCGTTCCAGTATTAAAGCGGAATTTCGTTCACTGCTGGATAAGCACGCTGAGTTTCTGGTGGAAAACCCGGACCAGAACGTGGTTATCGAAGGTCACACCGATAGCCGTGGTACGCCAGAGTACAACATTGCACTGGGTGAGCGTCGTGCGAAAGCGGTACAAACTTACCTGATGAACGCAGGCGTGAGCAGCGGCCAGATTTCGGTAGTGTCTTACGGTGAAGAGAAGCCGGCAGTGATGGGCTCTACTGAGTACGCCATGGCGCAAAACCGTCGCGGAGTGGTTGTGTATCAATAATGGCTAACTCCATTATCACACATGCGATACAGCGGGGCGTCACAGTATGTGTCGCCCTTGCGGTTTCTGCGGGCGTGTCAGCGCAGGCCCCGGTGTACGATGTCAATGGCACCGATCGCGAGCTTGAAAAGCGCATTGCCGTGCTGGAACGCATGGTAGACAGCCGGACGGAAATGCAGCATCGGCTGCAACAACAAATCGACACCATGCAAAATGAGGTCGATGAGTTGCGCGGTGCACTGGAAGTGAATACCAATAAGCTTGAGAAGGTACTGGAGCGGCAACGTGAGCTGTACCTGGAAATCGACAAGCGGGTAGAGGCACTGAAACAAAATGGTGTGGCCAGCAGTTCCTCGCAGTCGTCTGCGCAGGTATCACAACCCGCGCAAAGCCAGCAAACCAGTGCCCAGGCATCCCAGAGTGAGTCTGTCGCGTACGACAATGCCGTTAATCTTATTCTGAAGTCACGGGAATATGATAAAGCCATCCCGGCCTTCCAGTCGTTCATTCAGCGCTTCCCGAACAGCGAATTTGCTCCTAACGCCCATTACTGGTTAGGACAACTGTTATTTAACAAGCAAGCGTGGGGTGAGGCGGAAGAGCAATTCCAGATTGTAGCCAATCGCTTTAGCGATTCCAGCAAACGTCCGGATGCGCTGCTGAAGTTAGGTGTGATTGCCGAACGTCAGGGTAACAAAGGCTCGGCCAGAGAATATTTTGAGCAGGTAGTGTCGCAATACCCGAACTCCTCTGCGCGAAAATTAGCTGAGTCGCGACTCTCAGGATTATAAAAAAAACCTCTCAGTTGAGAGGTTTTTTTTCATCTCTTCTATACTGATTGATCCCGGACAAAGCCTTAAAGAGTATGAGTTTTAGGCGATTTGAGCTGATTTTGACCGTTCAAACGTTATTTATAAGAAAAGTGCACTAAAAAGCAGAAATAAGGTTGCACAGGCTCAGAAATTCATTATTATATGCGCCCGTTGCCAAGGCAAGGCAACAAACGGAAAGCGAAGGGTCGTTAGCTCAGTTGGTAGAGCAGTTGACTTTTAATCAATTGGTCGCTGGTTCGAATCCAGCACGACCCACCACTTTCGCCACGAAGGTGATTCGCATTTCCAAGTCTCTTGATGGGTCGTTAGCTCAGTTGGTAGAGCAGTTGACTTTTAATCAATTGGTCGCTGGTTCGAATCCAGCACGACCCACCATCAAGACACTATCTCCCCCCTCTAAAGAAACGCAATCAAACAATCATTAGCTCGCGCAGGATTTGAACCAGCGAAGCGGTTCGACGTCCGAGCAACGCGAGGCGAACGCACGTAAGTGCGGCCCGAAGGGCTAGGCGCGGAGCGCC
>JBPEWW010000172.1:0-2149 GCA_052032275.1 Alteromonas sp.
CGGCAGTATCGCACCGGCCCATCATCAGGCAGACGGGCTTCGAACATATCGGAGAAGTGAAAATCGGCTGCCACCTGTTTAGAACGGGCCGGGTCCCCGTCGCGGTGGTGCTTGTGTGCCCGTTGTACCTTGCGACGGCGTTCCGGATTGATTTTATCCTGGGGCAGTTTTTTTACCTCACGCATGGCCTCAGCGAACAACGCCTCATCAGACTGTTCAGGCGGAGCAGCTGTCTCCCGGGGGGCCGGCTTGTGCGCTTTAAATTTCCGTAACTGATCTTTCATTTCACCAGGATATCAACAATTAGGCATGGGCGAGCAAAGTATCTTTGGGTATGATAGCAGCTTTAATATTGCGGATGTAGCTGAGCGCCAATGACCGACAAATTTTATCTCGAAGAAGCCATTGATGATTTACACACGCTGCTGGACATGGTGCGCTGGGCAACCAGTCGCTTTAATGATGCCGCGCTGTATTTCGGACACGGCACTGACAATGCCTGGGACGAAGCCGTAAGCCTGGTGCTACAGGCCGTACACTTGCCACACACCATCACACTGCAGACCGGCGATGCCCTGTTTCAGGCCCGGCTCACCAAAAGCGAGCGGGAAAAAGTGGCCGAGCTGGTGTTAAAGCGCGTGCAGACCCGCATGCCGTTACCCTATATGACCAATGAAGCCTGGTTCTGCGAGTTGCCCTTTTACGTGGACGAGCGGGTACTGATCCCCCGTTCGCCGTTCGCCGAGCTGATTAAGAAGCAATTCCAGCCATACCTGAATACACCGCCGGCGAACATTCTGGATATGTGTACGGGCGGCGGCTGTATTGCCATTGCACTGGCGTATGCGTTTGAAGCGGCTACCGTGGATGCGGTGGATATCAGCAGTGATGCCCTGGCGGTGGCTGACATCAATATTCAGGAACATCAGCTCAGTGAGCGGGTATTTCCTATTCAGTCTGATTTGTTCGCCCAGCTGGAAGGGCAGCGCTATGATTTGATTGTGACCAACCCACCGTATGTGGATGCCGAGGACATGGCCGACTTACCCGCGGAATACCATCATGAGCCTGAACTGGCGCTGGCCGCGGGGAATGACGGGCTGGATCTGGTTGCCGACATGCTGGCTGCAGGCCCCCGTTTCCTGAATGATGGCGGCTGGATGTTTGTGGAAGTGGGGAACAGCGAAGTGCATATGGCAGCCCGCTTCCCTGAGCTGGATATTGAGTGGATCGAATTTGAATTTGGTGGCCACGGTATCTTTGCGGTGTCGAAAACCGCATTAACCCAGTATTTTGCAGGCAAGGAGTAACATCCGATATGGCAGGAAACAGCTTCGGTAAGATTTTTTCAGTGACCACCTTCGGTGAGAGCCATGGGGTCGCCATCGGTGGCGTAGTGGACGGTTGTCCTCCTGGCCTGGCGCTGTCAGAAGAAGATTTGCAGGGGGATCTGGATCGTCGCAAACCGGGCACCTCGAGGTATACCACCGCCCGGCGTGAAGACGACGCGGTACAAATATTATCGGGTGTGTTTGAAGGTAAAACCACCGGCACCAGTATTGGTTTGCTGATTAAAAATAAGGATCAGCGAAGTCAGGACTACTCGACGATTGCCGATCGTTTCCGGCCCGGCCATGCCGACTACACCTATGAACAAAAATACGGTGTGCGCGATTATCGCGGCGGCGGGCGCTCATCGGCCCGGGAAACGGCGATCCGCGTGGCCGCCGGCGGCATTGCGAAGAAATTCCTGAAATCCGAATTCGGTATCGGGATCCACGGGTACCTATCGCAACTGGGGCCCATTAAAGCGGAAACCATCGATCACAGCGTGACCAATACCAACCCGTTTTTCTGCCCAGACGCTGACAAGCTGCCGTTGCTGGATGAGTACATGCGTGAGTTGAAAAAGTCCGGTGACAGTATTGGGGCGAAAGTGTCCGTGGTCGCCACTAATATGCCGGTAGGCTGGGGCGAACCCGTGTTCGATCGCCTTGATGCAGACATTGCCAGTGCCATGATGGGCATCAATGCCGTAAAAGGGGTAGAAATAGGCGATGGCTTTGCCGTGGTGGAACAAAAAGGCAGTGAGCACCGGGATGCGCTGACCCCTGACGGGTTTGCCAGCAACCACGCCGGTGGCGTACTC
>JBPEWW010000173.1:0-12601 GCA_052032275.1 Alteromonas sp.
CCGGTTTATCGACGCAATTCAGGCCGGCCACTATGATGTGATCTTTCTCAGTCAGGTGTTTTTTAATTCCGGCTTTGTGGTTCATGATATTGAGCGAATTGTTGATGCGGTAGCCGATCAGGATACCCTGGTGGTCATTGACGGGTATCATCACTTTATGGCCCGGCCAACTGACATCAGCGCCATCCAGGACCGGGTGTTTTACCTGTCTGGCGGTTACAAGTACGCCCAGGGCGGTGAAGGCGTGTGTTTTGCCCACGTCCCGTCGGGGTGCCGGTTACGCCCGTTGTACACCGGCTGGTACGCCGAATTCGGGCAGCTTGATCAGCCTCGTGACGGGCAGGTGCAGTACAGTGAAGACGGCATGCGTTTCGCCGGCGCAACCATGGATTTTTCACCCCTGTACCGACTGCGCGCCGTGCTCGACCTGTTTGCCAGAGAGGGCATTACCCCCGCCGCCATTAATGCCCATGTGATGCAGGTGCAGGAGGCTTTCCTGGATCAGCTTGACGCGCTCGCCCACCCGCTGGTAAACCGTCAGGCACTGATGGTTGAAGAGGCCGCAGACCGTGGCCATTTTCTTACCTTTGAGCTGCCCGATGCGCACACCACGGCCATCATTGCCGGGCAACTGGAACGTCAGCAGATTATGACCGACTACCGCGGCAATCGTCTGCGTTTCGGGTTTGCCTTATACCATTGTGCAGACCAACTGGACATCTCAGCGCTGGCCACCTGTCAGGCTGAGCCGGCAACCGGTAACTAAGGACAGCGTATGGATTGGCTGTGGCCGGCACTGGCGCTGGTATTAATAATCGAGGGGATTGGACCACTCCTGTTCCCGGACCGCTGGCGGCTGTATTTGTTGCAGGTCAGCCAGCATCCGTCCAACAAATTACGCCAGTTAGGCGGCGTCCTGGTAGTGGCGGGACTGGTGAGTCTTTTCTATCTTATCCGCTGATACACGGTGTAGTGTGGGAGCGCCGCAAAAATATCCGCACTGCTGACTTTTTACGCATAAAAGAGGTGATCCCCGGGGGCACTTTTTGATAGAATCCACGCCTAATTTTTTTACGCATTTGATTCATGGCAAAGAACGTTGTGGTTCTCGGCACCCAATGGGGTGACGAGGGAAAAGGTAAGGTAGTCGATCTTCTCACTGATCGCGCAAAGTATGTGGTCCGTTATCAGGGTGGCCATAATGCCGGTCACACACTGGTTATCGACGGTGAGAAAACCGTCCTGCATTTAATTCCTTCGGGCATTCTGCGCGACAACGTTACCTGTATTATCGGTAACGGCGTGGTGCTTAGCCCAGACGCGCTAATGACCGAAATCACCATGCTCGAAGCGCGTGGTGTGCCGGTGAAGGAACGCCTGAAAATCAGTGAAGCATGCCCGCTAATCCTGCCTTATCACATCGCCCTGGATGTGGCGCGTGAAAAAGCCCGCGGGAACAAAGCCATTGGCACCACCGGACGCGGGATTGGCCCGGCGTACGAAGATAAAGTATCCCGTCGCGGCCTGCGGGTTGGTGACTTGTTCAATGCGGACGACTTTGCCGCTAAGCTTAAAGAAGTGCTGGATATTCACAACTTTACGCTGACCCAGTACTACAACGAACCGGCAGTGGATTACGAAAAGACGCTGCAGGATGCACTGGCTGTAGCGGATATCCTCAAAGCCATGGTCGTGGATGTGACCGATGAACTGGATAAAGCCCATCAGGCCGGTTTGCCAATCATGTTCGAAGGGGCACAGGGGACGCTGCTGGATATCGATCACGGCACCTATCCTTATGTCACCTCATCAAACACCACCGTGGGCGGGGTGGCCACCGGGGCTGGCTTCGGGCCGCTCAAGCTCGATTATGTGCTGGGTATCGTTAAAGCCTATACCACCCGGGTGGGCTCGGGTCCGTTCCCTACGGAGCTGGATTGTGATGTGGGCCAGCACCTTGGAGTCAAAGGGCATGAGTTTGGTGCGACCACTGGCCGCAAACGCCGGACTGGCTGGTTCGATGCAGTGGCGATGAAGCGCGCAGTGCAAATTAATTCGATCACCGGCTTTTGCCTGACTAAGCTGGATGTACTGGATGGTCTGGATACCCTGCAAATTTGTGTGGGTTATAAAGACGCCGATGGCAATGTGAAAGACGTGCCGCCGATGGCCGCTGACGGGTATGATTTGGTTACCCCTGTCTATGAAGAGATGCCGGGCTGGTCAGAGAAAACCTTTGGTGTGACGTCCTATGAGGCACTCCCGCAGGCCGCCAAGAATTATATACAGCGCCTGGAGCAGATCACTGGCGTCCCTGTGGATATCATCTCTACCGGGCCAGATCGCAATGAAACCATAGTGCTTAGGCATCCCTACGACGCATAAGACACCGGTTATACAGACCTTATCCACAGCCTGCGTCACGCAGGCTGTGTTGTATATGGCCCGTCCAAAGGCTATAAATTTGTGCCGGCCGGCTGGCAGTGAGATCCCAGACCCGTTAAGGTAGGGCCTGGCAAATAAGAGCAAACAGACATGCAGCAGGCGCCGCACGCGCATTCAACAATGAACTGGAAGAAGTACCTGGTGGTCGTGGTCATGACGATGCTGGGCTATTTCCTGCTGGGACTGGTGGGCAAAAGTGCCGCCATGCCCCCAGAGTATATGGCAATTTTCTGGCCGGCAGCCGGTCTGGCACTCGCGGCGACGCTGGTGTACGGCAGTGCAGGCCTGTGGGGGGTAGTGCTCGGCTCTCTGGCCGTCACCCTGCATACCACCTGGGTCTTTATCGCCACCCCGCAGGATTTGATCCTGCCGGTAGTGCTGGCCCTTGGCGCCACTGTCCAGGCGGCAGTGGGCTGCTGGCTGGTGACCCGTACCTGCGGGTTTCCGTTCGACTATCACCGCGCCTCGAAGGTCGTCACATTCATCACCTTCGGTGCGTGTCTGAGTACGCTGGTTAATGCCACTATCAGCACACTGGCTATCTGGCTGGCCGGCTACTTGGCGACGGAGTCGTTACTGGTAGTGTGGATGAACTGGTGGGCCGGTGATGCCGTGGGGGTGATTTTTCTGCTGCCCTGGCTGGTTGTGTCGTTTCCACGCCTTATGCACGCGCCGGCACAAAAGTCCCGTCTGGTGCTGCTATCGCTGACGGGGATCACCGCGGGGATCGTGATGCTGTCGCTGTTGGCCACCCAGATGGAACAGGACCGGCAGGAACAGGCGTTTGCGAACAACGCCGAGCGGATCGCCAGCACCCTGGACAGTGAGCTGGCCAATATTACCGATATTCTGCATGGCGTGGCAGGCTTTGTGGCCTCTCATGAAACCCTGATCCCGGCCGAGTTTGAGGAATACACCGCGCCCATTCTGCTGCGTAATCCGCTGCTCAGCGGACTGTCCTGGAATACCCGGGTAACCGGGAGCGAGCTGCGTGAATTTGAAGCCCTTATGCAAAAACGCTATCGCGACAGTGGTTTTGCACCGGGTTTTACTGTCCGGCAACGCAATCGTGCCGGTCAGCTGGAGCCGGTCATACAGCGTGACAACCATGTCATAATCAGTTACCTGGCGCCCTTCGCTGTTAATAACGATGTGCTGGGACTGGATATTGCTGCGCAGGCGTCGCGTACCAAAACCCTGGAAGCGGCCTGGGTGGCCGGGAATGCCATTCCTACACCGCCCATCTCCCTCTCGCATGGCGGTGAACTCCAGCTGGGTGTCCTGGTGTTTTTGCCGTACTCGGCTGGTGAGTACGGTACCGGCAGTTTACTCTCTGATGGCTATGCCACTGCGGTGATCCGGTTGCAGGAACTGGCCGAAATTGCGCTGGGCGGCGAAATGCTCAGTAATACCAGCCTGGTGCTGCTTGATCCCGATGCCAGTAGCGAGCCGGCCGTGCTGTATCATACGCCCATGTCGGAACAGCAACGCCGCACGCTGGTAGCCTCCCGCCAGGCCATGGTGAACGGCGCTGACACCCTGTACCCGCTGCAGGCACGTCATGTGGTGACCGTAGGCGGGCGTGCATGGGAGCTGATCCAGGTCAGCGAACATAAATTTATCAGTCAGCCCTGGGGTGTGCACCTGCTGATGATCGCCGGCCTGCTGTTTAGCGGCTTGCTGGGCTGGTTTATTATCATTCTTGCCGGCCACACCCGGGAAGTAGAATATCAGGTAGAAAACCGTACCCGGGAGCTGACCGCAGCCAATGCGCGGCTACAGGAGTCGGAAAAGGAATTACAGGAAGCCCGGGATATTGCAGTGCAGTCTGACCGGGCCAAAAGCGACTTTCTGGCCAATATGAGCCATGAAATTCGCACACCCATGAATGCCATCATCGGACTCAGCAGCCTGGGGATCCAGCAACACGGCAACCCCGACAGCTATGAAAAGTTCTACCGGATTAATCAGTCCGGCGAGATGCTGCTGGGCATAATCAACACCATCCTGGACTTTTCCAAGATAGAAGCCGGCAAGCTGGTACTTGAGTCTGAGGTCTTTTCGTTGCCCGATATCCTGCGCCGTCTGGATAGCATGTTCCGCGCCCAGGCGCAGGAAAAAGGGCTGTCGCTGGTGTTCAGGTTTTCCGGCAAGTGTGACAAATACTATGTGGGTGACGCCCTGCGACTGACCCAGGTGCTGGTCAACCTGATTGGCAATGCCATTAAGTTCACCCATCAGGGGGAGGTTGAGGTCACGGTCGGCGCACAAAATATCGATGAAAACGAAGCCAGACTGACCTGGTCAGTCAGGGATAGCGGCATCGGTATGTCGGAAAGCCAGCTGACACACCTGTTTGATGCCTTCACCCAGGCCGATACATCAACCAGTCGTGAGTATGGGGGCACCGGGCTGGGTATGACAATCAGCCAGCGGCTGGTGGAAGCAATGCAGGGCTGTTTTTCAGTACACAGTGAGCTTAATGCCGGCACCATCATGTCGTTTACCGTGCCGATGATCAGGGCAAATGACGCGCAGAAAGCCGCTGCCAAAGCCCAGCAGCACATCGACTCACTGCATCCGGTGGGCGAAAAAGTCCGGCTTGACGGCCGGGTGTTACTGGTTGAAGACAACCCTATTAACCAGACAGTGATTGAAGAGCAGCTCAGGCATCTTGGCGTAACAGCGGACGTGGTTGAAAACGGCCAGCAGGCGGTCGAGGCGGTCGCTGCCAACGACTACGTGCTGGTGCTGATGGATATTCAGATGCCGGTGATGGACGGTTACCAGGCCACCCGCGAAATTCGCCGGACAGGGAACACGGTACCGATTATCGCGCTTACCGCCGCGGCCATGGTAGAAGATAAACAAAAAGCCCGCGCTGCGGGGATGGACGATCACCTAGGCAAACCGTTCCGGGAAAGAGAAATGCGTCATTTGCTGGCCAAGTGGGGGCAGCGTCAGCAGGAGGCGTGAGATTAGATTGCCAGCCCGGCCCTGACCTGCCTATACTGCTCACATTCCCCGCAGATAAAAGCAAGGTTTTATGGGCATGGCACAACAGCAGGACGCAACACAGACCGCACACCAGCAACAGGCAACCCATGTGCATGAGGCGCTGCAAGCCACCTTTGTGACGGGAAAAACCCGTGATCTGAGCTGGCGGCGTCAACAGTTACGCGCCTTGCAGGCCTTACTCAATGACCATGAAACGGCAATTACCGACGCCCTGCACACCGATTTAGGCAAGTGCCGGGCTGAAAGTATCGTCGCTGAAGTCGGGTTTCTGCAGGCAGACCTCAGGCATACCCTCAAACATTTGGAGCGCTGGAATAAGCCCCGGCGGGTAAGCACGCCCATGGTGGCCTGGCCAGGCAAGAGTTACCAGTACCCTGAGCCGCTGGGTGTGGTGCTGATCATTGGCGCATGGAACTATCCGCTGCAGTTATTGCTGGCCCCCTTCATAGCCGCGCTCGCCGCGGGTAACTGTGCAGTCCTGAAGCCTTCAGAGCTGGCAGCAGCCACGTCGGCGCTGGTGGCCAGATTGCTCCCGGAATACCTCGACAGCGATGCCGTCCGGGTGGTGGAAGGCGGCAAGGACGAAACCAGTGCCCTGCTGGCCCTGCCCTGGGATCACGTATTTTACACCGGCGGCGAGGCAGTCGGTAAGATTGTCATGGCCGCAGCGGCCAAACACCTCACCCCGGTCACGCTGGAGCTGGGCGGAAAAAGCCCCTGTGTAGTGGATACCAGTACCCACCTGGCGGTGGCCGCCCGGCGAATTGTCTGGGGCAAGTGGATGAATGCCGGGCAAACCTGTATTGCCCCGGACTATGTGCTGGTGGAAGCCGGATTGTTACCGGCCCTGGTAGGTGCCATTAAAAGCGAAATCATCGCGCAATACGGAGACTCCGCCCTTGCCAATGCCGATTACAGCAGCATTATCAATGCCCGCCATTTGCAGCGGCTGCAGGGGTATCTGGCAGATCAAACCCTCGAATACGGTGGTGAAGTGGACGAACAGGCCTGTCGGATGGCCCCGGCGCTGGTCGTCAATCCGGCACCGGAGAGTTCCCTCATGCAGGAGGAAATCTTTGGACCGATTTTGCCCATTGTGGCAGTGGACACCATGGAAGAGGCCATGGGCTTCATTAATGCCCGCCCTAAACCGCTGGCGTTGTATTTATTTACCGACGATAAGCATCTGGAAGAGCGGGTGCTGGCCAATACCAGTGCCGGCAGCGTGTGTATTAACGATACCATGATGTTTATGACCAACCCCAACCTGCCGTTTGGCGGGGTAGGCAACAGCGGGATGGGCAGCTACCACGGTCAGGCCGGATTCGATACCTTCAGCCACCTTAAAACAGTGATGCGCCGGGCATTCGCCTTTGATGTGCCGTTTCGGTATGCGCCCTACAGTGATCTGAAGCTGAAAATTCTCAGAAAATTGCTATAGTGCCTGCCCGCAAGTGAGCAAACCACGAGGAGCCCCTATGCCTAATCCGTTTCACCTGGCTATCCCGGTCACCTGCCTGACGACCGCCACCGCCTTTTACGGCGATTTGCTGGGGTGCCGTCAGGGACGCAGTGCCAGCCAGTGGATTGACTGGGACTTCTTTGGCCATCAACTGGTCACGCACTGTGTTGCTGCGATGCCGTCGGCGCCTTCGTACAATGCGGTAGACGCGCAGGCAGTCCCCGTACCCCATTTTGGCGTGGTGCTGGACATGGCAGACTGGCAGTCACTGGCAGACAGACTGGAGCGCGCGGGCACCGAATTTATTGTTAAGCCCTACGTGCGGTTTGCCGGCCAGCCGGGCGAGCAGGCCACCCTGTTCTTTGCCGATCCCTTTGGCAACGCACTGGAGTTTAAGGCCTTTGCCGATATGGAACAGTTATTCGCCACCTGATGACAGGCGGCGAGCGGCCGCTAACCCAGCATCACCACACTGGCCACCAGGTATGCGATAAGCGTGGCGCCGCCGGCAATCAGCGCGTATGGAAACTGGGTCTTCACATGGGTAAGGACATCACACCCGGCTGCCAGTGATGACACTGCCGTGGTGTCCGAAATTGGGGAACAATGATCGCCGAAGATCCCGCCACCCAGAATTGCCGCCACCACCAGTGACGGCGGTAAGCCCAGCGACTGAATAAGTGGCACACCGATTGGAATAAGTATGGCGAACGTGCCCCAGGAGGTGCCGGTGGTAAAGGACATCACGGCACCGGCCAGAAACAGCATGGGTACAATGAGGACCAGCGGCAGGTATTCCCCCACCAGGCTGGCCACGAAGACGCCGGTGCCCAGCACTTTGAGGCTGTTGCCCAGGGTCAGCGACAACAGCACAATGGTCACCAGCGGGAGCAGTTCCCCCATTCCCCGAAAGCCGACTTCCACCGCCTGATGGTGCGTGAAACGGCGATAGCCAATCAGCAGCAGGTACGCCACCGCAGTGGCCAGCACCGTGGCATATAACACCGATTTACTGCCGCTGCCGTCGGCCAGTGAACCATTGCCGGTCCACAACATGAAGCCCACCATACTGACCACCATAACCATCAAGGGCAACAGCATAAAGCGGGCGCGGGTGGCCGGCTCGGTGGCCAGCACGGTGTCGCTCTTGCGGCTCAGGGCTTCTTCCTCGGCCATCGGCCCGTGTACCTTGTCGGTAACAATGGTATACAGCACAATGGCCAGGGTGAATAAGGCATAGAAATTCAGTGGCACACTGCCCCACAAAATCGCCGCCGAGCTGCTGGTCAGCTCGTACGTATCCAGCAGCCCCAGCACGAATGCTCCCCAGCCATTCAACAGGATAAGAATGCACACCGGCGCACTGGTGCTGTCGATGATATAGGCAAGCCGGGCGCGGCTCATGCCGAATTTATCAAACAGACCACGGGCAAAAATACCTGAGGTCAGGACACTCAGATTAGATTCAATAAATACCGCGATACCGGTAAACATGGTGAGGCCCCCCACCTGCTTACGGCCGCGCGCCACCCCTTTGCCCACCAGCCAGTTGACGGTGGCGGTCACCCCACCCGAATCCCGGATGAAGGCCAGCAAGGCGCCCACCAGTACGCTGAAGATTAACACCCGGGTATTGCCCGGACTGGCGGCCGTATCAATCACCCGCTCAATGGCGGTAATGGGCGTCATCAGCACACTGCTGTCGGCGTGTTGCAATAACAACAGGGCTTCGGCACTCAATACCGCCAGCAGCAGGGCCAGAATGACTTCCTTTTTCCAGAATACAACAACAATTGCCACCAGTGGCGGGAGGATGGACAGCCAATCCATAAATGCTTCCTGTGTTTTTTCGTTATTCTTTATCGATGGTGGCCAGAGGGACCGGGAGGCCAGTGCGGCACAACGGCCTAAGCGTACCGCATTGTGCCCCGGTGGCGCCAGTTTAATTGCCCGGCCGGTACGCTCTGTAAACGCAGAAATGCGACCACCGCGATGTAACTTGGCGGCCTTATTCGGTAGCATGCCGCTATACCTCCGGCTTACCCGTTACAGGATAATTATGCGATTAAGAATGTGCCGCCGTGTCTGGCGGTGGGCCCTGGCAGGCCTGCTGCTGCCGGTGTTTGCCAGCCAGGCGGACACGCCATCCCCCCACGTGCGCCAGCTGGGCCAGAAAGTCATGCTGGACTTACGGTATTTCTGCGCCGACGGTACCGCTTCGGCGCGCTGTCGTACGCCGGTGCGCTCGCTGCCCCCTGCGCTGGCAGATATGCTGGTCACACACCAGATTGGCGGAGTCATTTTATTTGCGGAAAACCTGGCGGATCTGACGCAGGTGGTCACCCTGAACTATCAGCTGCAATCGCTGATGCGCAAGCATGGATTGCCGCCATTGTTTATTGCCATCGACCAGGAAGGCGGCCGGGTCGCGCGTCTGAATGACCAGCTGGCCACCCGGTTTGTCGGCAACATGGCCATTGGGGCCACGTTTCCCAGACACGGAACCGCCTTTGCCACCCAGGTGGGCAAGGGCATCGCCCGGGAACTGCGGCTGCTGGGCTTTAATGTGAATTTTGCGCCCTCCGTGGATGTCAATAACAACCCGGATAACCCGGTCATCAATGTACGCAGCTACGGGGAAGATCCGCGCCTGGTGGCCACACTGGGTCAGGCCACGGTGACGGCCATGCAGCAGGAAGGGGTACTGAGTGCCATCAAGCATTTCCCCGGTCATGGTGACACCCACACAGACAGTCATGTGGGGTTACCCCGGGTGACCCACAGCCGCGCAGACATTGACAAGCTCGACCTGTTCCCGTTTGCCCGGATCATTGCCGGTGACACGCCGCCTGCCATGGTCATGAGTGCCCATATCCAGTATCCGCAACTCGACAGTACCACCTTGCCCACCCGGGATGGGTCGGCGGCGGTGGTGCCGGCCACCCTGTCTGAGTCCATCCTCACCGGGTTGCTGCGGGGGGAATTAGGGTATGAAGGGCTGATCGTGACCGATGCCCTGGACATGGCGGGCATTGCACGCTTTTTTACCCCGCATCAGGCGCTGGTGCACACCTTTAACGCCGGTGCGGATATCGCGCTAATGCCGGTCCCGGTGCGCACGGTGCAGGATATTTCGCGGTTTTCACAGCTGATGGCCGGGCTGACCACCGCCATCACTGACGGTGAACTGGATCGCCGTCAGCTAGCCCTGTCGGCGGCCCGGATTGCCAGTACCAAGACGGCCTTCCGGCTGGGACAGTACCTGGACGCGCCGCTGGCGTCCCGGGTCGCCCAGGCCACCGCCAGGTTACCGTTGGCGGCCAACAAGCAGATTGAACAGGCGCTGGCCAGCGCGGCCATCACCCGTACCGGCGGCAGCCAGCCCCTGCCTCTGCCCGCCGCCGGCGGCTGGCACTTTGTGATGCCGGATAAGGCCCGCTGCCTGGCGATGCTCTCTGCCATGCGCCGCGAGGCCGCCAGCACCCCGGCATCCTGTCAGTCGCTGGCCCGCCTGCCGGGTAGCCCGTCACCAGCCTCATTACGAGGGCTGGGTGCCCTCATTGTGACGGATATCACCCCGCAATACAGCGTGGCGGAAATGGGCGGGCTGGATAACCTTCGCAGCCCCTCCGCACGCAGTGACAAGGCGGCCCAGTACACCTGGCTGGAGCAGACGATGTCCGCCGCACGGCAGGCAGGGGTACCGGTGGTGATGGTAGCGTTGCGGGCCCCGTATGTCTTAACCCGGTTTACGCCGCTGGCCGATGTGAGTCTGGCGACCTACGGTTACAATGTCACCGTGCATGCCGATGGCAGCGCCAGTGGAGCGGTCTATGATGCACTGGCACAGGTATTAAGCGGGCAGGCACCCGCCCCGGGCACTCTGCCGGTCAGCCTGACACCAGCGCCGCGCTGAGAGGGATCCGTGCACATGACATATAGGCGTTGCTGACAGAGTGCGCTAGTATGCTGGTAACGACTCTTTATCACAGCTTAGTATGACTGAAGACCTGTTCACACTATTCACCGCATTTGCCCCGCTGGTCGCCGCCTTAGTGGGCAGCGTGGTGGTCCTCGGGGTAATCCATCACTGGCTGATAGGCCGCCATGAATTCCTGTCCGGTGACAAAAAGCTCCCCCGTCAGGCCACCATGCTGGTGCTGTCGCTGGTGGCGCTGCTGGTGGTGGTGTTGGCGCTGCCAGTGGCGGAAAGTACCCGTAATCAAATTATCGCGCTGATAGGGGTATTGTTATCCGGGGTGATTGCCTTCTCATCCACCACGGTGGTGACCAATATCATGTCAGGCCTGACCTTACGGGTGAATAAGCCATTCAGGGTGGGCGACTTCATTCGCGTTAATGGGTTTACCGGCCGGGTAACCCAGATGGGGTTGCTGGACACAGAGATTCAGAACGAAAGCAGAGAGCTGATTGCCTTTTCTAACAGCCAGCTGGTGAACGCTCCGGTCAGTGTGGTGCGCGCCTCCGGAGCCATTATTGCTGTTGATCTCAGCCTGGGTTACGAGTTACACCACAGCACAGTGGAAGCCCATCTGCTGGACGCCGCCGCGCGGTGTAAATTGCAGGAGCCGTTTGTGCAGGTGATTGCGCTGGGCGATTACTCGGTCACGTACCGTATTGCCGGCTTGCTGACGGAAGTCAAAAGTATGCTGACCGCCCGCTCCAACCTGCATAAAGCGGTCATGGACAGCCTGCATGAAAACGGCATCGAAATTGTGTCACCGGCCTTTATGAATCAGCGTCCCCAGGCTGACGGCGTACACATGATCCCAGCCGGGCCCCGGCCGGCAGACAATGCCACCGAAACGGGCAGCGCACCGGAAGCCATGCTGTTTGATAAAGCGGAAGAAGCCGAAACCGAACTGAAATCCCGGGAGGCCATGGAGCAGCAGCTGGTGCAGCTTAAAGAGCAGCTGGCCGCCGCCGAGGGTGAGCAAAAAGAAAAGCTAAAAGTTCGCATCGAACATCTGGCCGCGCGACTGGCAGAATCTGCGGCCAGTCAGCAGGAGAATGATACCTAACGGTCTCTACAAGCGCTGCCAGTGAGTCCCCAGTAATGCCGCCAGCCGGCCACTGTGGTGACGCAGTACCAGCACCGCCTGGTCCCCTGGTTGCAGGCACGGCGCCGGGCAGGCGTCGGTTGTGGTCACTCGCTGCACCGGCAGGCAGGTGGCCACGGTGAGCAGTCCACGGGGGTCATAAAAGCCGGTCACACCCTGACGTAACCACGCCAGATACTGCGCATCGGTCAGGGTACACGCCGCAGTAATGCACAGGGTCCTGCCGGTCAGTAATGACCAGTCGCGGCCCTGCCGGCAACGGAATGCGCCCAGCGTGGATACATCGCCAATCGCCATAATCTGCCCGGTCTCGCCGGGGCCCGCGTTGATGGCGATGTCGCAGCAAAATGGTGCGCCATGATCCGGCTGCTGGGTGACGCCTCGAAGCAGAACGTCGCACAGTCCGTGCTCAACGTTCGCGGGGATAGCCTGGTACTGTGTAAAGCTGTACTGGCGGTCAGTGTTAGCCAGTAAAGTGCACAGTGCCGTATGTAACGCCACCCCGGTCAGCAGGCGCGCCTGCTGGCGATGGGGATCCTGCACCGCTGCGCCACTTTCAATGAGGATGGTACTGATCTGCCGGGCTGCCACACTG
>JBPEWW010000174.1:0-2695 GCA_052032275.1 Alteromonas sp.
GCCACGGCCGCGCCCATTTTCTCCATATTAACCCGGTATAGCCCTTCATCGGTTTTTTCAAATGCGCCTTCCTGGGCGAAGAAGTTAAAGCGGATCATATTGGCCTTGCCGTGCGCACTGGAGGCGCCGAAGCGTACTGAACGGAAAATGCCTGCCATGAAAGTCACATAGTAATCTTCCAGTTCACCGTCAGTTATCACACCCTTATCCAGCAGGCTCTGCACCATGTAAAGGCCGAGAATATCTGCTTTGCCTTCCTCCAGAGCTGAGGCATGTTCTTTAAGTGCAGCACGCACGGTGCCGTTGCCATCAAGCGTATTTTTTATCCCCAGGCCATGGGCAACTTCATGAAACATCGTATTGGCGAAAAAGGCGTTAAATGTAATGTGGTCACGTTGCTCAGGCACAATCAGCTCGTCGGCGATGGGCAGCAGGATATTGTCGAACTTGGCGCGCATCGCGTTTTTGAGCTGTAAACGGCGCGTGCCTTTTTCTAGCTGGACACGCTCGTCATTGGGCAAATTGATTGCAATGGTTTTGCTGCCAGCGTTGGAATGCCCGGCGTAGTACACCACGTCATAGGCGTTTAAATCGGCATCCGAGCCTGGCATTTCGGCCTTGTAAGCGTCCTCTACCGGCAGGCCGCGTTGTAATTCAGGTAAATAATCAGCGTACCTGGCCAGCTTTTCGCTCCAGGCCATGTCTTTAATAAGCACGTACGACTCAAATGCCGCACGGTAACCAAATAGCTGATCCTCATAGGTTTCGATGGGCCCGATAACCACCTCTACCGGGTTCGACTTCATGTCCATCCAGGCCATATCTGACGCTAAATAGTTGTTCGACAACAAAGCGTCGGCACGTAAGTTAAGGTAGTTTGCAAATGCCTCATCCTCTGCCAGTTTCGCCGCTTCTCGCAGCAATCCGGCCGCTTTAGTCAATTCTGCATGATAGGCTTCGGAATAGGGGATGGTGACCAGCTGGCCGGTGTCATCCCGACGCACCAGTGAATACAGCCCATCCTTATTCTCCAGTGAAGCCGTCATGAGCTCTTCTTTACTCATGTCATGAGGGTAGAACTCGGCCCCGGCTGGTTTATCTTCATAACCTGCCAGAAACGGTTCGTCACCGTTCAGACGGTCCCACGGGCCGTAATTGATGCGAGCGAAGTGACGCACATCATCATTTTTGATACGTGACAGAAACGTTTGCTGATCCTCGAAAAATGCCTGTTTCCAAAACAGGTCATCCATAATTTTGGAAGCATCAATCAGAATACTGACCATAGCCTGTTGATTGTCGCTCAGGTGGGACAGATCAGCGGTGAGGGTGACCGGGTGATAGATATCGAGGCGGCTTTGTTCAACCAGTAATTGTTCAGTGGCACCCACGGGCTGCTCAGGTTGTGGTGTTTTCGGGCTCACAGACTCCGGCGCTTCATTGCAGCCGGTTAACAGTAACAGCGAAGCCGACAAGGCGAGGCCTAACTTGGATAGTGTCATAATTTCTTCTCTCGGTGTTCAACACTGCCGGTCAGGTAAACCCACTTGCACCTGCGCAGGACAGTAATACTAGACTTTTGGATAGCATAACGAAGGTGGAGACAAAGCGCTACAGCGACTATCTTGAATGACAAGGGACGCAGGTTGTCGAAAAAACACTGCTTTTCAGTGCATGGTTAGCGAATCATGATATATTTTTATAAACGATACTGCTGCGACCTGACTTCTCATAACTGTCAGTCAAGGATTGTGATGACAGCAGGTACGCACAATTAATCCGGCACGGCTTCTTTCCTAGGCCCGCTATGCTGAGAACTTCAAAAAGGTAGGTATATGTCAACGCAAAATGCGCTTCTGACCATTCTGGTTGAAAAAATCAATAATGACACATTGGTATTACCCACACTGCCGGCAATTGCCCTGAAAGTAAGAAAGGCGGCGGATGATCCTGACATTAACTTAAACGCAATGGGCGATGTGATTGGCCAGGATCCGTCACTCACAGCGCGAATGATAAAAATTGCTAATAGCGCCTACATGGGCCGGTCAGTAAAAGTAAATTCAATTGGCCAGGCCGTCACCCGCATCGGCTTACGCCAAATTAAAAATATCGCCACCGCGCTGGCCATGGAGCAGTTATTCGTTTCTAAAAACGACGTGGTGGGTAAATATATGCAACGTGAGTGGGGCAATACGGTTAATGTGGTGGCTAACTCAATGGCTACCCTGCAGCTGTATATTACACGCACTAAAAAGCGTGAGCTGAACATGGATACCATGACTCTGGCCGCGCTGGTCCATAATATTGGCGTGCTGCCCATATTAACGGAAGCAGAGCGCCATGAGGAAGTGTTTGCTAACCCCACCTTTCTGGAAGTGGCCATTGAAAAAATGGCCGGGCCCATTGGCGGTCGCATTATGCGGGAGTGGGCGTTTGGGGATGAACTGGTAAACATTGCCGAGAACTGGCGCGATCTGGGGGTGATCCCTGATAATCTGGCTTACATAGATTTTGTAAGAGTCGGCGCGGCATTAGCAGGCAAACTGGACAGACAAAAGGATGCTGTGTTCAACCTCGCCATTCAGCGTAATGTTATTGAAGATGTCAGCTCGCTTACGTCGGATGAATTTGTGGAAATGCGTGAGGCGGCTAAACAAATATTCGCCTGATAATTCACGCAGGTGGTAACTAA
>JBPEWW010000175.1:0-2600 GCA_052032275.1 Alteromonas sp.
GATGGATACGAAACCATTATGGTGAACTGTAATCCTGAAACCGTTTCTACCGACTATGACACCTCAGACAGACTGTACTTTGAGCCGGTCACACTGGAAGACGTGCTGGAAATTGTGGCCGTTGAAAAGCCTAAGGGTGTCATTGTGCAGTATGGTGGGCAAACGCCGCTGAAGCTGGCCCGGGCACTGGAAGCCAATGGCGTACCCATTATCGGTACATCCCCGGATGCCATCGACCGTGCCGAAGACCGTGAGCGTTTTCAGCATATGGTGAACAAGCTCAGTCTGAAACAGCCTGCCAATGCCACCGTCACTAACGTGGATCAGGCCCTGGCGAAAGCCGACGAAATTGGCTTCCCGCTGGTGGTGCGCCCGTCGTACGTACTGGGCGGCCGCGCCATGGAAATTGTGTACGATCTCAAAGATCTGCGCCGTTACCTGAATGAAGCGGTAAAAGTGTCCAACGACGCCCCGGTGCTGCTTGACCGCTTCCTGGATGACGCCATTGAAGTGGACATTGATGCCATTTGCGACGGCACTGACGTGGTCATTGGCGGTATTATGGAGCACATTGAACAGGCCGGGGTGCACTCTGGTGACTCTGCCTGCTCATTACCCCCGCATTCACTGTCTGCAGACATCCAGAACACCATGCGCGAACAGGTGAAAGCCATGGCGCTGGAGCTGGGCGTGGTTGGCCTGATGAACACCCAGTTTGCCATTAAAGACAATGAGGTCTATCTCATTGAAGTGAACCCCCGTGCTGCGCGCACCGTGCCGTTTGTGTCCAAAGCCACCGGGGTTCCATTAGCGAAAGTGGCTGCGCGGGCCATGGCCGGCGTTAGCCTGAAAGCGCAGGGGATAACCGAGGAAGTCATCCCGCCCTTCTACTCAGTGAAAGAAGTGGTGCTGCCGTTTGCCAAGTTCCAGGGCGTCGATCCGCTGCTGGGGCCGGAAATGCGCTCCACCGGTGAGGTGATGGGAGTGGGCGATACCTTTGAGGAAGCCTACGCAAAAGCCAACCTGGGAGCCGGCGCGCCCTTACCTAAATCAGGCAAAGCCTTGCTGTCGGTGCGTAATACCGATAAGGCAAAAATTATCGAGCTGGCCAGGGCGCTGGTCGATAATGGCTTTAGTATTGAGGCTACCCGCGGCACCGCCACCACACTGTACGATGCAGGGATCATGAGCACGGTGGTGAACAAGCTGTCTGAAGGGCGTCCGAACATCGTCGATGCAATTAAAAACGGTGAGTATGATTATATTATCAATACTACCGAAGGGCGTCAGGCCATCACCGACTCCGTGTACATCCGTCGCGAAGCGCTGCTGAACAAGGTCACTTATACCACGACCATGAATGCCGCGTTCGCCACCGTGCGCGCGAAATCGGCTGATGATCGCAGTAAAGTGGCGTCTGTGCAGGAGCTGCACGCCCGTATCGCGAAACAGTGATGACATTAAACAGGATACGCGCTATCCTGTTTTTCTATGTAATTTTGAAGTGCGCCTGAAGGCGCACTTTTTATCTCTGTCTGTGACAACCTACAAGACAATCAGGAAGTGAGACGAACCCATGAGTCAGTATCCCATGACCGCTCGTGGCGCACAGCTATTGCGCGACGAACTTAACGAGTTAAAAACAAAGACACGCCCACGCATTATTCAGGACATTGCTGAAGCCCGTGAGCATGGTGATCTGAAAGAAAATGCTGAATATCATGCTGCCCGTGAGCAACAAAGTTTTTGTGAAGGCCGTATTCAGGATATTGAAGGCAAGCTGTCTAACGCACAAATTATTGATGTGACAAAAATGGAAAATACCGGCAAGGTAATTTTTGGCACCACGGTGACCATTCTGAATCTGGAAACAGATGAAGAAACCCGCTACCGCATTGTGGGCGATGACGAGGCCGACATTAAAAATAACCTGATTTCAGTGAACTCACCGATTGCCCGCGGGCTGATTGGCAAGGAACTGGATGATGTGGTGACTATCCAGACCCCGGCCGGGCCGGTTGAGTTTGAAATTTCAGAAGTTGAATACATCTAAAGACAAAGCCGGTTCCCACCGGCTTTTTGCTGTAAGGACGCCAGCATGAAACTTATTCCCTTTATCGCTGTGCTGTTACTGAGCGGTTGCCAGAGTGCGCCGACAGGACGTACCACACCGCCACCCACTGAGGACGACCTGGCAGACACGGTATCGGTATTGCAGTTTGCCAATGGCGGAGAGTGTGAGGCGCTGGACGAGAAAATGTCCGGGCTGACAGCCACTGCGTGTGCAAGCCGAAAGCAACAGGTGTCCAGCCTGTGTGGAGAGCTGGCCCGCCAGCCGGTGACGGTGCTGGGAGAAAAGGCCGATCCCAGTGCCCTGATCATAGGGCGCTATACCTTTTGTTATACCTCACTGATGAAATCTCAGACCTTTGATGTGGCGCAGTTTGACCGCTGGTTTGTGAGCAGCCTGTTAGAGCAGCACAGCAACAAGGGCAGTGAGTAGCTATGGCCGATGACATTAAAACCCTCAGCTCGAAAGTGGTTTACCAGAATAAGTGGATGACCCTGCGGGAAGACGCCATTCAGCGTGCCAGTGGTGC
>JBPEWW010000176.1:0-3255 GCA_052032275.1 Alteromonas sp.
TACACGCAGGGCATGTGGAAAGTGATCCTGGTGGTGTCGTTGCTCAGTGCCATTGTGGCGGTACTGGAAGTCGCGTTATTCGGGTTTCTCGGACAACTGGTAGACTGGTTTTCAGAACATGACCGGGCCACATTTCTGGAGCAGGAAAAGCTCACGCTGGTGTTGATGGGCTTCACGGTACTGGTGCTGATCCCGGGTTTTATTCTGTTGCGGTCATTGTTTTCCCGCCAGTCGCTGCTTGGTAACTATCCGATGCGTATTCGCTGGCAGGCGCACCGCTATCTGCTGGGCCAAAGCCTGAGCTTCTTTCAGAATGAATTTGCCGGCCGGGTAGCCACCAAGGTCATGCAGACGGCACTGTCGGTACGGGAAACTGTGATGAAGTTACTCGACCTGATGGTGTATATCAGCGTTTACTTTATCTCCATGGTGGTACTGATCTTCAGCACTGACTGGCGGCTTGCCGCACCCCTGATGGTGTGGCTGGTGGTGTACGTGGGCATACTTAAGGTGCTGGTGCCCAGACTCAAACAGGTTTCGCAACGCCAGGCCGATGCCCGCTCCATCATGACCGGGCGTATTGTCGACAGCTATACCAACATCACTACTGTGAAACTGTTCTCCCATAGTCAGCGCGAAGCGGATTATGCCCGGGAGAGCATGGGCCGCTTCCTGTCTACGGTATACCCCCAAATGCGGCTGGTCACGGTGCTGGAATTCTGTGTGGAGATGGCTAACGCCATCCTGATTTTTGCTGTCGGTGCCATGTCGGTCTACCTGTGGATGCACAATGTTGTCTCACCGGGGGACATCGCGGTGGCTATCAGTTTGTGTCTGCGCCTGAATGGCATGTCGCACTGGATCATGTGGGAAGTGACAGCCCTGTTTGAAAATCTGGGCACCGTGCAGGATGGTATCAATACCCTGGCCCAGCCCGTCAGCGTCACCGACAAAACCAGCGCTAAGCCGCTGCAGGTGCAGGGAGGCGGGATCACCTTTCGGAATGTGCACTTTGCCTATACCGGCAGTGATGCGACGCCAATTAAGGTGTTCGATAACCTGAATATAGAGATTAAGCCAGGTGAAAAAGTGGGCCTGGTGGGGCGTTCCGGTGCCGGTAAGTCAACGCTGGTTAATTTGCTGATGCGGTTTTATGACACCCAGCAGGGCGATATTCTGCTGGATGATCAACGCATCACCGATGTGCCTCAGGAGGAGCTGCGGGCGCGGATCTCCATGGTTACGCAAGATACTTCACTGATGCACCGGTCCGTGCGGGACAATATTGTGTATGGCCGTACCAACGCCACCGAAGAAGAAATGATTGCGGCGGCCAGGCAGGCTGAAGCCCATGAGTTTATTTTATCGCTGTCTGATAACGAAGGCCGTACCGGTTATGACGCGCATGTCGGAGAACGGGGGGTGAAGCTGTCCGGCGGGCAACGCCAGCGGATCGCAATTGCCCGGGTACTGCTAAAGGATGCACCAATTCTGATTCTGGATGAAGCCACATCGGCGCTGGACTCGGAGGTTGAGGCGGCCATTCAGCAATGCCTGAACACCGTGATGGAGAACAAAACCGTACTGGCCATCGCCCACCGGCTATCGACCATTGCCCAGATGGACCGGCTGCTGGTGTTAGATAAGGGGCAGATTGTCGAAGCCGGTACCCACAGCGAGCTGGTAGCCAAAAATGGCATCTATGCGAAATTATGGGCGCACCAGACCGGTGGTTTTATCGGCGTGGAGTGAGGCGCTTCGCGACCATACCGGGTTGCCGGTCGGGGGACGTACCGGGCGGTCTGACTCGCCGGGGTTGACGAGTACCATAAAGCGCTTGTATCTCAAGGGCGGTTCAGTATAATACGCGTCCCTCCCTTGCGATACCGCACTTTCCTCAGAAATGACGCAATTATCACAAGGGCAGTGTAAGTGTATTTTGTCATCGTGGATGACACCACAGGGGTGTAGTTCGAATTGGTAGAACAGCGGTCTCCAAAACCGATGGTTGGGGGTTCGAGTCCCTCCACCCCTGCCAGATTATTGTTTGCCGGTGAGCGGTAAATTTCAAACGACGCTGTAGTGCTAGGATCGTGACATGAGCGAAAAAACGGAAAAACAGTCCAATCCACTGGACATGTTCAAATGGCTGGTAGTCTTTGCATTACTGGCAGGCCTGGTTACCGCCAACACAGTTTTCGGAGAAATCTCCGTCTTGTACCGTGCATTGGTAGCCGTATTAGTTGTGGTTATCGCCGGCTTTATTGCCGCCACCACAGAGAAGGGCAGCACGTTCCTGAACTTTGCTAAAGACTCGCGTATGGAAGTACGCAAGGTCGTGTGGCCCACCCGTCAGGAAGCAAATCAGACAACTTTGATTGTGCTGGCTGCTACACTGGTAATGGCCCTTATTTTGTGGGGCATCGATGGCATCATGGTGCGATTGGTAAGTTTTGTGACTGGAATTGGAGCGTAACGTATGTCTGAAGAAGAAGTGAAAAAAAGATGGTACGTGGTACAGGCTTATTCACAGTACGAATCACGGGTTAAAAAGACCCTGCTTGAATACATCAAGATGCATAACATGGAAGACTACTTTGGTCAGGTCCTGGTACCTACTGAAGAAGTCGTGGAAATGCGCGCGGGTCAGAAGCGTAAATCAGAACGCAAGTTTTACCCAGGCTATGTGCTGGTAGAAATGGCGATGACCGAAGAGTCATGGCACCTGGTGAAAAGCGTGCCGCGGGTACTGGGCTTTATCGGTGGTTCTTCTGATCGTCCTATGCCTATTTCACAGAAAGAGGCCGACGCTATCCTTAACCGTCTTGAAGAGTCGGTGGACAAGCCAAGACCAAAGACACTGTTCGAACCAGGCGAAGTGGTACGGGTTACCGATGGTCCCTTTGCCGACTTCAACGGGGTGGTGGAAGAAGTGGATTACGAAAAGAGCCGTGTCAAAGTCTCGGTACTTATTTTCGGCCGTTCTACGCCGGTCGACCTGGAATTCGGTCAGGTCGAAAAGGGCTAACGCCTCCTCAGAGAATGAAAAAAAGCGGCTTCGGCCGCTTTTTTTGTGCGTCTTGAAGCATTCTATAATCCAACGCTGAGCTGACACAGTGGCTACGACCCAGCGTATGGCTATTCGGCGATGTACCTGCGGGTCCCCGGCAGCAAACTGACCCTTATTGCGCTGGCAAACAGTGAGAGTCTCTACTGGGGGAATAGCCTGACTAAGGCTGAAATAGTCAAATCCCC
>JBPEWW010000177.1:0-6617 GCA_052032275.1 Alteromonas sp.
TCAACGATAGTCACTGTGATCTGGCGGCAACTGACACCTAGTTGCTGAGCCGGTAAATCAGCTTCACGTTTCAATTCCGGGGAATGCCTGCTTCGTTTGGTTATCGGCGGGCTTGCTACACATAGTATGCCTATAGATGCGCCCGTAAAATCTGGGCAGAACCCAGGAGAAGCATCAAAGTTACAAATAAAAAAGCTCGGGCAAATGCCGAGCTTAAGCCATTATTAACGTCCCCTGTCTGCCTGGGCAACTTTTCACAAAGCCACAGACCAGTAAATATGGGGCTCTATAATTTAAAACGGCATTTTGAAGCCAGGCGGTAGCGGCATACCACCAGTAACATCGCCCATCTTTTCTTTACTGGTTTCCTGAACACGACGCACGCCATCATTGAAGGCGGCGGCAATCAGATCTTCCAGCATGTCTTTGTCGTCTTCCATCAGGGAGGGATCAATTTCCACACGGCGGACGTTGTGATTACAGGTTAACGTAATTTTCACCATGCCGGCACCGGCCTGACCGGTAACTTCCAGTTTACCCAGCTCCTCCTGTGCAGCTTGCATGCGCTCTTGCATCTGCTGCGCCTGCTTCATGATATTTCCCATTCCACCTTTAAACATAATCTTTCTCACTTTAAGTCGGTTACTGGTAACGGTGTTACCGTGCTTTCACTGACTCCGTCACAATCGAAGCCTGAAACGTATTAAGTAGCTGCTGGATGACAGTGTCTGAGTTTACTATCTGCTCCGCATGTTGCTGGCGCATCGCCTGAATACTTTGCTGTATCTGAAAAGGTGTACGCTGCGGGTTGCCAGTATGGATCTGCAACGTGACAACTCGCCCCAGCGCTTCACACAGTGCGCCGGTCAGCTGCTCTTCTGTTCCGTTATTCAATAGATGCGCCTGACTCGCATCTAATTCAAGGGTCACCTGCCCCTCATTTTCAGAAAAAGCCGAATGCAATGCCACCTGTTTTAATAGCCCCGCCACCGGCATGGCTTCGACCAGCTGACTCCAGCGGTCTATCTGACTGGCATGTGTGAGCTTGCTGTTGTCCGGTAGATACGCCGACAAGGGTGTCCCTTGGTAGGCCTCAGGTGCGGTGTGGTCAGAGCCGGTAGTCGCCTGTTCGGTTATTACTGTATTTTGCTCAGGAGCACGCCCCTGCATCTCTGCCGGTGAGGGCTCAGGTATACAATCCTCTGCAGCCTGAACTTCTGCTTCGGCGGCTGGCGCGTGCGCTGGCAATGCTTCGCCGGTTTCCCATGGGGGCGGGTCGGCCGGCAGGTCAGCAGTCACCTCGGGAGCGGCCGCTGGTACTGGCTGACTGGTGTTGTCAGATGGAGCCGGCCGCCGCATTCGCGCCCCTAACTCGGTTAGCGAAGGCTCTGCCGGTTCTTCAGACTTTTTTACGCCGGACTGGCGGGACTCCTCACGGGCTTTCTTCAGGCGCTGGCGCAGAGCGAGCATATCCTGGGTTGTCGTGAGATCTGTATCGGGCGTCTGAGGCTCCGCCGGTGCGGGATAATCCATGTCATCATAGCCAGCCTCCGGGGGCATATCTTCATAGGCAGACAGCGGTGGCTGTTCCTCACGGACAGGCCCGGTGTCAGCGGCCGGAGATTCTGAAGGTGCCACTGGCGGCGCTGTGGCTGGCCGTAAATTCTGCGCCTGCGCCTCAATTGCCTGCATTTGTGCCGTCAGCCCGTGATTATCATCTTCCGCTGTTTCCCCGGACGAGGGGGGCTGCCCAGCGGATTCTGAGCTGTCTGACTGAGATTCTTCAGTAGCTTCAGTTTCAGTTTCGGGGGCGGGTTGTTGCCGATCAGTTTTCGGCTTTGTGCTGTCAGCCTGCCCCGCTGCAGTAGCCAGTGAGTCAGCCACTGCGTGTGCTCCTGTGTCCGCACTTGCCGGACGCTGTGGTTCTGCTAACGGTATGTGCCCGCCGGCAGGCGCTGCAGACGTATGTACGGGCGCCGAGAGCGGGGTTTCCGGCCCGGAGCTTAATAGCTCATCAATACCTTCAACGTCAGGAGCAGGCGAAAACGACATCATACGTAGCACTGTCATTTCAAGCCCGCTGCGGCCATCCGGCGCATACGGCAACTCTTTTTGCCCCTGCAGCGCAATCTGATACAGCAACTGCACCTGCTCAGCCGGTAAAGACCGGGCCAGCTGGTAAATGGCTTTAGCCGCGGTGGTTTCCAGCCGGCACGCATCAGGAACCCATTGGGTCAGCGCAATCTGATGCAACAGACTGCTCAGTTCCGCCAGAACCTGCCCATAGTCTGGGGCCTGTTCAGCCATACTGTCAATAATCGCCAGCGCCTCATCCGGTGCCTTTTTTACGATTGCATTAATCAGGCGCAATAACTGATGTTTGTCCATCAGCCCCAGCATGTCGGTCACGACTGCCGCCAGCACCTGGTTATCGCCCTGTGCAATTGCCTGGTCGGTCAGACTGAGCGCGTCACGCATGCTGCCCTGTGCCGCCCGGGCCAGCAAACTGAGTGCGGGGGCTTCAAACGCCACACTCTCAGCCTGCAGAATATGCTCCAGCTGACCGGTTATCTGCTCACGGGACAATGCCTTGAGGTTAAACTGCAGACAGCGGGATAAAATAGTAATGGGGAGTTTTTGCGGATCGGTGGTGGCCAGCAAAAACTTCACATGCGGCGGTGGCTCTTCAAGGGTTTTCAGCAGCGCATTAAAACTGTGCTTGGACAGCATATGCACTTCGTCAATCAGATAAACTTTATAGCGGCCCCGGGTCGGCTTATATTGAACGTTATCCAGCAGTTCCCGGGTGTCTTCCACCTTGGTACGCGAGGCTGCGTCAATTTCGAGCAGATCGACATAGTTACCCTGTTCAATCTCACGACAGGTATGACACTGTCCACAAGGGTTCGCGCCCTGCCCTTCTTCACAATTCAGGCTCTTTGAGAAAATACGTGCGATGGTTGTTTTTCCCACCCCTCGGGTGCCGGTAAACAAATACGCATGGTGCAAGCGGTCATTATCCAGCGCGTTAGAGATAGCGGACACCACGTGTTCCTGCCCTACCAGTTCGCTGAACTTACCCGGTCGCCATTTTCTCGCCAGAACCTGATAACTCATGAGTTTTCCGTTAGTCGCCGTCGAATTCGCAAAGTGTAAAGGAGTCGATGCCCAGCTCGGTCAGCTTCTCGCGTCCGCCTAAATCAGGTAGGCCAATCACGAAGCCGGCATGGTTGACTTCCCCGCCAAGGTGACGGATAAGTTTGGCGGAGGCGCCAATGGTGCCACCGGTGGCAAGCAGGTCATCAATTAATAACACCTTGTCACCCGGCTGGATTGCATCTTTATGAATTTCCAGGGTATCGGTACCGTATTCCAGGTCGTAGCTTTCACTGACCACTTCCCGGGGCAGTTTGTTGGGCTTTCTGACCGGCACAAAACCTATGCCCAGTTCGATAGCCAGTGGCGCACCGAATAGAAAACCACGGGCTTCCGTTCCGGCTACTTTGTCGAAGTTCATTGGGCGGTATTTCTCTAATAACAGAGAGATACAACAGCTGAATGCTTTGTGGTCTTCCAGGACACTGGTTACATCACGAAACACTATACCTGGCTTGGGATAGTCAGGAACCGACTTAACAACGGATTTTATATATTCTGCAGTCACAATTTACCTTATTGATTACTAAAGCCAGAAGGTAAACCAGCCGCAAATAACATGCAGCAATGGGAATGCCAGAAGCGTCACTATAGACGCCAGGAAGTACCACTTATTGTAGACTTCTTTGAATTCTGAATTGTCAGCCATATGCGCTACCTAAAAACAATTTTCATACAAAAAAATGGGGGTAAATGGTAATCGAATCGCTGCCGGAATGACAGTCTAATTACACAGGTATCCGCTTATATGTTGGTGGAATAGGCAAATCTAGGACTGCGCAGGAATAACCGCGCCTTTATTAATCAGATCCCGCAACGTGGCAGTCGCGCCCTCATGCAGTTGTGTATAGGGAATATCGGGTAAGCCCTCAGCGAGAGTTGCTACCACTTCCTCCAGACCCAGTCCGTCTTCAGACAGCGCAAGTAGATGAACCAGTTGAGCAGTCAGCGGATTGATCACCGCGAATTCTACCTTGTCATGACGATCCCGATAAACCAGGTAGTAGTGGCGCTGTGCCGCCGGTGCAGGTGACTGACAGTCCGGCCCGATTAAGTGCACTGGATAGGCATAAGACACCACTGAGGCCAATGGCGACAGCGTGAGACTGTCAGGCAATATGCCCTTATCACCAAAGCGCACCGGCGCAGGCGTTTTACGGATACCAATATCCAGCTCCAGCCACTCATAGTGTGCCAGTTCAGGTAACCACGCCGGCAGCTCTGCAAGAACCGCCGGCGATGTAGACAAGTACTCTACAAATTCTTTACCAATCTCCGCAAAATACGGGGATCGGCAGTGATGCCCGGCAAAAAAAGCGCCGACCAGGGATTGCCATTGGTTTGCTGGCAGTATCTGGTGAATAACCGGAAATCCGCTCACCAGAAAACTATTGATATTGTTGCGGAACAGGCTTTGGTATACCGCCAGCCTGCGCTTTTCCTCAGCATTTACCGGGCTATGATGCTCAGGTGTACGAATGGCCTCAGCCAGCTGTTGCTGAATCTGCGTGAGTTCACCCATCACACCGCTACCGTAGCCGGATTATGCGCATAACAGCGCTGAATTGTTTTGATTTTTCGGACTTCTTTCAATAGTTCGTCCATTGCCGGGATATTGAAGTCACGTTCGAGTAAGGTAGGGAAAACGCCGTGACATAAGTAGGCCTCCTCCAGTAAGGTCCACACAGGATCGATAACTGCAGCGCCGTGTGTGTCGACCTTCAAATCGGCCGCCTCATCGAAGTGGCCGGCAATATGGCCATAGACGATGCGGTCTGACGGCAGTGAACGCAGAAAGGCAACCGGATCATAGTGATGGTTAATGCTGTTTACGTACAGGTTATTTACGTCCAACAGCATATTACACCCGGATTGCTCCAGCACGGACAGCACAAAATCTAATTCGGGCATCTGTTGCCCGGGAGCCAGGTAATAGGACACGTTTTCGAGTACGAGTTTTCGCTCAAGGACATCCTGGACTATTCTGATACGCTCACTCACATGCGCCACGGCTTCCTCTGTAAAAGGGATTGGCATAAGATCGTACATATGGCCTTGCGAGGAACAGAAACTCAGGTGTTCGCTATACAGGCTGATATCATGGGTAGATAAAAAGCGTTTAATCTGCTGAAGGTGGGTATGGTCCAACGGATCGCTGCTACCAATAGATAACGACAGCCCATGGGTTGTAAACGGCGCCTGGGCGACACATTGTTCAAACTGGCGCTGGAACTGTCCCCCTAGTGGGATCCAGTTTTCTGGTGCCACTTCCCAGAAATCGACCTCCGCCGGCAGCCCTTCCGTCAGTGCAGGCAGCATTTCTCTGCGCAACCCCAGGCCTGCGCCATGTATTTCGTTAGGCATACGTCTACTCCACTTAACATCGGCTAAAAGCCGGGCGAGACACTTTCAGGCTCGCCCAGTGCAAGGTGAGACTTTGAGCGGACATAAGCTTATTGTGCGCCGCAATTACCTTCTTTCGCAGCTTTGTCACCGCCACATTTGCCTTCGCCGCATTTACCTTCTTTGGCAGCTTTATCGCCACCGCACTTGCCTTCGCCGCATTTGCCTTCTTTGGCAGCTTTATCACCACCGCATTTGCCTTCGCCGCATTTACCTTCTTTGGCAGCTTTATCGCCACCACACTTGCCTTCGCCGCATTTACCTTCTTTGGCAGCTTTATCACCACCACATTTGCCTTCGCCGCATTTACCTTCTTTGGCAGCTTTATCACCACCGCATTTGCCTTCGCCACATTTACCTTCTCGTTCGGCTTTGTCGCCTCCACAGCTCGCTTCAGGTGCAAACTGACTGTAGCCAGACTCTAATGACTGAACCTCAAACGGGTTGGTATTTGCGGCCATAGCTCCCGCGGATGCAAGAGAACCAATTACCACAGCGCCCAGTGCTGTTGCCACGCCAGGTTTTTTAATCTGCTTCATGAGAGTACCCTCTTTTAATTGTATTCACATGCGTAGGGACACGCACGCAATAACAGACCTTGAATACAGCAAGAACCTTTCAGATCTATTCAATTATTTTAAATTTAATTTAAGAAATGACATACCCGATTGCGACGACTGGCGCAATATTATCGCGTAAGCGGCATCTTGATTAGAATGCTACAAGGTGACAGATCGCTTTTACCGTCGGCGATTCGGCGGGGAGGAAGAAAACAGCAACGGCTCCTCCTGCACGAGGGGTACTCAGTATTTATTAGCGAAGCCGTGTAATGAACGGTCGGCCGCTGCGAGACCCTGGGAGTTCTCTTCGGCAGCGGATGACCGCGAGGGTCGCTGATAGCCAGTTTACTGGCTTCAGAAACGAAAAAAGCCCGCTCAACTGAGCGGGCTTCTTATCGAATAGGAGCTTGGCGATGTGCTACTCTCACATGGGGAATCCCCACACTACCATCGCCGCTAACATGTTTCACTTCTGAGTTCGGAATGGGATCAGGTCGT